>CAZTXH010000052.1:0-10001 GCA_964617415.1 uncultured Rikenellaceae bacterium
GGTTTAACAAGGTAATCATCTGCACCGACATCAAATCCGACAATCTTATCATCTGTTGATCCAAGTGCAGTAAGCATAAGCACAGGCACTGAAGGATCCATTTTTTTCAGCAATTTACAAAGTTCCAGACCACCAATACCCGGGATAATAATATCAAGTATAAAAAGATCATAATTATATTGACGTGCCAGTTTTTCCGCGGATGTACCATCATATACTATTTCTGCTTCAAAGTGGTTCTCTTCAAGTCCCTTTTTTATGAATGATGCCACTTTAGGTTCATCTTCGACAATTAATATCTTCATATTATAAAATATAAGAAGTATGTCAAAAATAATATAATATGTAAAACAGATACATGATGCTTATGAAAAAGCGGCTGCAAAATAGCAGCATGTATGATTTAATGGGGAATTAAGAGCTAAAATGTGAAAAATAAATTAAATTATTGCATTTCGTAAAGGTCTTATGTGCAGAGGCTTGTGCTGACTTCTTAGTTTTTTTTTAAAAAAAAGCGAAAAAAAATTAGTTTTCTTTTTGCGATTAAGATTTTTTATTTATTATCTTTGATTTGCTTTAGCGATAGCTAAATATATAGAACAGAACCTAACTAACCTTAAAAAAATTGACTATGCAAATTTCTACCAATGCAAAGCGCTTTGCGCTATTTGTATTCAGTATGGTACTTTCCGTAGGCATTTTATTTGGTCAGGAAAGGACCATCACCGGGAGAGTTACTGCTGATGAGGAAGGACCTCTACCGGGCGTAAACGTTACCGTCCAGGGAACTACGATCGGAGCAATCACCGACATTAACGGAAGTTACTCACTAAGAGTACCAGGTCCTGAGGCAGTGATTGTTTTTTCATCTATCGGTTATGTGACACAATCAGCAACTGTAGGCTCACAGACTACGATAGATGTTGTTCTTGTATCAGACGTTCAGGCTCTCCAGGAAGTTGTGGTAACAGGTTATACTACTCAGCGAAGGAGGGATTTGACAGGTGCAGTCGGCGTTGTTGAAACAGACGAACTGACCGCTGTCCCTACAGGTAACCTGACCAGCCAGCTCCAGGGGAGGGCATCCGGTGTTACGGTAATCGGAGACGCAAGACCTGGGGAATCGGCAAAGGTAAGGATCAGGGGATTCTCATCATTTGAGGATAACAGCCCCCTGTATGTCGTTGATGGTGTTCCCACAACGGATATATCCTACCTTAACCCGAACGATGTTGAAACAATGGTTGTACTGAAAGACGCCGGAGCCGCATCAGTTTACGGATCAAGAGCGTCGAACGGTGTAATCGTTGTTAATACAAAGAAAGGTTCACAGGGTGTCAAAGTAACCTACGACATGTATGCAGGCGTCACATTACCGGGAGCCGGTGCTACAGACGACGTCTTGACCGCTGAAGAATATGCAGATCTTCAGTGGCTTGTTTACGAAAATGACGGAACAGTTGAGACACATCCGGTTTACGGAGATTCATCAAATCCATCACCAACAATGCCACAATGGTGGGTTGACAATGGAAGCAAAAGCACAGACTGGTGGGATGAAGTAACCAGAAATGCTATTAAGACAAATCATGACATTACCCTATCAGGAGGTACTGAAAACGGACGTTACTTTGCCGGTTTCGGCTATTATGATGAAGAGGGAATTATCATTTACAACTATGCTAAAAGAGCCAGGGGACGATTCAATTCGGAATTTACAATACTGGATGGTATTCTGAAAGTCGGAGAGAATATGACGTTGGCCTATTACAGAGGCCATGGCGTCGGTAACCTTAGCGAAGCAAGCCCGATCAATTCAACAACTTACAGGTTACAGTCGATAATACCTGTTAAGTGGACAGGACCTGACTATGTAGGATTATCTCATACATTTACAGAAGGCGACTGGGGAGGAACCGGTATTGCTTCGAGGCTTGGAAACAGTGGAAATACCGTTGCAGGCCTGTGGAGAGGTAAAGACAACTGGAATCAGGACCTGAATCTGCTGGGTAATATTTATGTGGATATAAAGATCATGAATGGATTAAACTTCAGATCGAACTTTGGTGGCGGGTTCTCCAGCAGATATGGAATAAGCTACGGTTGGGCTACATACGAAAGTGCTGAAAATACACTTTCAGCATCGTTTAACGAAAGTGCCAGATGGGGTACAAACTGGATCTGGACAAATCAGCTTACCTTCGACAGGATATTCGGAGATCATAAGATATCAGCTGTAGCCGGGTATGAAGCAGTAAAAACCGGCATAGGCCGCAACATGTCAGCGACAAGAGGCGGCTATTATACAGATGCAGTCAGTTACCGAACCCTGACTAACGGTGCTACAATTAATGCTGCGTCATCCAGCTTATGGACTCCCACTGCACTGATATCAATGTTCGGAAAAGCCGACTATGGCTTCAGGAACAAATACTTCTTAAGTGCGACTATCAGAAGGGATGGTTCATCCAAATTCGGACCTGATACACGGTATGGTATTTTCCCTGCATTTTCAGCAGCCTGGCGTATCAGTGAAGAGCCTTTCCTTGAAGGTCTCTCATGGCTATCAGATCTGAAACTGAGAGGTTCATGGGGTACAATGGGTAACCAGCTCGCACTTTCATCACAGAACCAGTTTTATCTTTACGGAGGTGATGCAAGCCGGAACTACTACGATCTTAATGGGGCTATGACCTCATCACTGCAGGGATTCCGTCCAACACGTATCGGGAACCCCGATGCAAAATGGGAATCAGCAGTTAAAACAGACATTGGTTTTGAAACAGCCCTGTTAAACGACAGGATAAGCTTTGTCTTTGACTGGTATCTTAATCAAACAAAAGATCTTCTGTACCAGCTTGATTTACCTGGTTCAGGAGGAGCCGCAACAGCACCTTATGTCAATATAGCTGAAATGCAGAACAGTGGTTTTGACATCGAGCTTGGATACAGGGATAATTTTGGCGATATCGACTTCAATGCCAAACTCGAACTGACAACTTATAATAATGAGATTACGAAAATTGCCGAAAATGTTAAATACTTTGATTCCGGAGGTTCCCGAATAGGCGGTTTCCACAGGAACATGGTAGGACATCCGATGTCATCATTCTTCGGATACAAGGTAATAGGTCTTTTCCAGGATCAGGGAGAGGTTGATGATTCTCCTACCCAGGATGCTGCTGCACCCGGATTCCTGAAATTCCAGGATACTGATGGAGATAATGTAATTACTCCTGAGGACAGAATCTTCATGGGTGATCCACACCCTGATTTCACATTCGGTCTTAACCTGAGTTTAGCTTATAAGGGTTTAGACCTGAACACATATTTTTATGGTTCACAGGGTAATGATATCTTTAACTGGAACCTCTGGTGGATTGATTTCTGGCCTTCATTCCAGGGACAAAAAGGTAAAAAACTGCTGTATGAAAGCTGGACAACCACCAGGACCGATGCAGATGTGCCAATGGCTTCCAACAATTCAAACTTCTCAACTAATCAGGCAGTTTGCAGCTATTATATGGAAAACGGTTCGTACATCAAGTTGAAAAACCTTCAGCTTGGCTATACTCTTCCTTCAAGTATATTGAATAAGATCAATGTAAAATCACTGAGGTTCTATATCCAGACAGTTAACTTATTTACAATTACAAAATATTCAGGGCTGGATCCAGAGCTTGGAGGCGATGACCGTTCATTCGGTGCTGATGAAGGTAACTATCCCAATGTCAAGCAAGTAATTTTCGGACTCAACTTTGTCCTATAACTAATAATATTTAATACTATGAATATGAAAAAGAATCATATTTTACTGATAATAATAATTGCTGCACTTGGAATAGTAGGTGCATGCAAAGAAGATTTCCTCAATATCACTCCGAACGGAGCTCTTGACGCGTCTGTGTTGGGAAATAAAGAAGGTATCGATGCCCTTCTGATCGGAGCATATTCGATGCTTGACGGTCTTGGTACGCTACGTTCATGGGCCTCAGCCGGTTCCAACTGGGTGTATGGTGATATCAGGGGAATGGTAGCAAACAAAGGAACTGACGCCGGCGACCAGCCGGATATCAACCCTATCCAGAGCTATACGGAAACAGCAACTAATCCTTATTTCCAAACAAAGTGGAGAGAGGTTTATGAAGCTATTTCAAGATGCAACAGCGTAATATTGGTTGCAGACGAGTCTCTTGAAGATGGTTTGATTACACAAGCCGAGCATGATAGTTTCATAAACCAGGCCCGGGCACTGCGCGGATGGTACCATTTTGAAGCCTGGAGAATGTGGAAGATGATACCATATATCGATGAAGAAACCGATATACCTAATACCGGCAATACAGAAGATGTAAGGCAAAAGATCCTCGATGACATAGAATGCGGAACTGATCTGCCACTCAATATGGGACAGATTGGAAGGTGGAACAAAAGCGTATGCCAGGTGGTTCTGGCAAAAGCTATGATGCAGATGAACCATGACTATGCCGGAGCACTTCCACTTCTGAATGAGGTAATAACAAGCGGTACAAACCCGGCAGGTGAGGACCTTGCACTCTATCCGACATACGGCGATATCTTTGCCATTGAAAACAGGAACTGCTCTGAGGCCGTATATACTGTTCAATACTCAGTAAACGACGGTTCGGGCGGATATAACGGAGGATACGGAGAGATACTTAACTTCCCGTATAAGAGCGGTGGCTCTCCGGGTGGATGCTGCGGATTCTACCAGCCTACACAAGAATTCGTGAATTCATTCAGAACATACAGCGGATTGCCAAATCTTAGTTTTGATGCAGGTAATGGCTGGTACGCATATAATAATGATCCTGTAGTAAGTGACCAGGGATTGGCTCCTACTGATGCGTTTACAGAAGATGCAGGACCACTGGATCCAAGACTCGACTGGGCAGTAGGAAGAAGAGGAATCCCATACTGGGATTGGGGAGATGTGACCGGTGCAGACTGGATTCGTGACCAGACATACGCCGGTCCATATTCGGGCAAGAAGCAGGTTTATAAGAAATCAGAGGAAGGATCTCTTACTGATATAAGTAGCTGGACCAGCGGATTGACAGCCAACGGATACCGTATGATACGTTTTGCCGATGTTCTCCTGTTGGCTGCTGAGTGCGAGATTGAAGCAGGATCTCTGGCTAATGCCCGTAACCTGGTTAACCAGGTACGTGCCAGGGCTGCAAATCCCGACGGCTGGGTTAAGGAAGCAGACGGTACGACAAACGCTGCAAACTATGATATCCAGCAATATCCTGATCCAGGTCCATTTGATACACAGGCAAATGCACGCGTAGCATTATACATGGAGAGAAAGCTTGAACTCGGTATGGAAGGGCACAGGTACTTTGACCTCAACAGGTGGGGTATCACTGTGCAGGAACTTAACAGGGTAATGGCTTATGAAACAACAACCCCATGGGGTGCTAATGGAGCAATGTATCTCCAGGGTACCGCCGTTGTAGGCCCTGAGGATGTTACGTTCCCGATACCACAGCGTCAGCTCGACCTGATGCCTGGTGTACTTGTTCAGAATGAAGGACATTAATATCTAAATAAGGTATGTAAAAGGGGCTTGCATAGAGCCCCTTTTTTTATTTTCCGTCTCAGAGAGTATGAATTGAATTTCCCATATTTAACACAAAAAAGATATTTTTTGCTTTTTTGTGATACCCTTCTTTTTTTCTATTTTTACGCGACTAAAAATCAATAATTAGTTTCTTCATGAGGCGATTCTTTTTACTGGCACTGGTATTGTTTTCCGGATTATTGATATCCTGCTCAAAACCCACTAAGTTCCGGTTAATAAGTTCCAGACATTCCGGTATTGATTTTAAGAACCAGTTGTTTGAATCAGACAGTTTTAATGTTATTACCTATGAATATATTTATAATGGTGGCGGAGTTGGTATCGGCGACCTGAATAACGACGGACTTCCTGATATTGTCTTCGGTGCAAATATGGTTTCTCCAAGAGCCTATCTGAATGAAGGTAATTTCAGGTTCAGGGATATAACTTCAAATTTTGAAGGACTAACCGACAATCAGTGGTATGGCAGTGTGACAATGGTTGATATTAACTGCGACCGGTGGCTGGATGTATATATCACCTCAACAACAAATCCCGATCCTGCCAAATGCAAGAACAGGTTGTGGGTCTGCCAGGGTACTGATGAAAATGGTGATCCTTACTATGTTGAAATGTCTGAAGAGTATGGAATTGATGAAGAAAGCCAATCAACAGGAGCAGTATTTTTTGATTATGATAACGATGGAGACCTGGACCTTTATATTATGAATAATACGATAAACCAGAGAATGAATACCACCATTGCAAAAAGAATTACCACCGGGCAGGCCGAAAACAACGACAGGTTATATCGTAATAATGGAGACGGGACTTTTACTGATATAACTATTCCTGCAGGAATTGTCTATGAAGGATTTGGCCTTGGAGTGGCAATGGGAGATGTAAACAAGGATGGATACCCTGATATCTATATTACAAATGATTTTATTACAAACGACCTGTTTTATATTAATCAGCGTGATGGTACATTCCGCAATGATATAAGAAAATATATATCGTACCAGTCAAAATCGTCTATGGGGAATGATATGGCCGACGTAAACAATGACGGTAATCCTGATATGTTTACACTGGACATGCTTCCGGAAAATTATTTTAAAAGGAGACAGACTATAAATGGTTTCGGATATATGTATTATCTGCTTGATGAAGAATTTAACTTTGAACACCAGTACCTGAGGAACATGATGCACCTTCACAACGGATTTATTAATGGCGAAATGCTTCCCTACAGCGAGGTAGGACAAATGATGGGTATTATTTCTACAGAATGGAGCTGGTCGCCACTGCTTGCCGATTATGATAATGATGGAGACAGAGATCTTATTGTTGCAAATGGATTTCCCAGGGATATGACAGATAAGGACTGGACGGCATATTTAAGAAAATACTATGGATATTTAACCGAGGCCCTGGAGACGGTTAAAATGTCACCCATTATAAAAGTTCAGAATTTTGCTTTTGAAAATGCAGGAGAATTAAGATTTATAAAAAGGTCAAAGGAGTGGCTGCCCGATATCCCTTCTTTCTCTTATGGAGCTTCCTTTGTTGATCTGGATAATGATGGTGATCTGGATTATGTTACCAACAATACAAATGATGAAGCATTTATAATGAGGAATTATACTGTTGAGAAATCGCGAAAAAAGGCAAACTATATCAGGATAAAATTAATAGGGAAGGATATCAATACTATGGCCATTGGTACAAAAGTTCATATCTGGTCAAATGGTAAATTCCAGTTTCACGAACACTTCCTTACAAGAGGCTATGCTTCTTCAATTGATCCTGTGGTACACTTTGGTCTTGGCGAAGAGACTATTGTGGATTCAATAAAAATAATCTGGCCTACAACCGGTAATGTAACAGTTGTAAAAAATATAGAGGCTAATCAGATTATTGAGATTGATGAAAAGAATTCACAACCACCTGTTAAAAATGTAGAGACAAATCCAGAAAATAATTACCTTTTTGAGAGATTCGATAGTGTATTAGACTATACTCATGAACAGTTGGACTTCCCGGATTTCTTCCTGAATCAGAATATAATTCCGCATAAATTTTCCCAGATTGGTCCCAGGATGGCTAAAGGTGATATTGATGGTGATGGGAATGAAGACCTGATAATCGGTTCAACCAATACACTACCGACAGCAGTATTCCTCAGAAGAGGTGAAGGATTTGAAAGGACAGAAATTGAAGGGCTTACAACTAAAAAAGAGTTTTCGGAAGCCGACCTTGCAATTGTCGACATAGAAGGAGATGGTGATAACGATGTAATAGCTCTTGCCGGCGGTTATGAGAATCAGCATGAAGAAGATTACAAACATTATATTTATGAGAATCAGAATGGCACATTTGTAAGGAAAGACTTCCCGGCTCCTCCATTTACTGCTTCTGTTCTGCGGCCATGTGACTTTGATCATGATGGTGATATGGATATATTCGTCGGCTGCTGGGTCAAAAAAGGTATGTTCCCCTATGCCAATCATTCCTGGGTGATCATTAATAATGACGGACATTTTATAGCTGACACTACTTTTCGAATAAACCTGGGTATGGTGGTTGATGCTGTATGGACCGATTATGATAATGACGGCTGGGAAGATCTGATAGTAGCGAGGGAATGGAATTCAATTGCAATCCTGAAGAATATGAACGGCGAAAAACTAATCCCCCCAAGCATACCGGAGATAGCAGAATTGCATGGTTTATGGTATACTGTGGCTGCAGGGGATTTCGATAACGATGGAGATAATGATTACATTTTGGGAAATCTTGGAGAGAACCATGGAAGGTTCAATTTAAGTGAAAAATATCCTTTAACACTCTATGTCCTTGATATAGATCTTGATGGGAATATAGATCCCGTATCAACTGCTTACTGGGAAGACAAGGATGGCAAAATGACAGAATACCCGATAAACTATATGGATGAACTGGCAGGACAGTCTGTATATTTTGAAAGGCTCTTCCCTTCTTATAAATCATTCAGTTATACAACTATTGATGAGATGCTTGATGAGAGTATTATGAGCAGACTTGAGTTCAAACTCAATGTCAACACAACATCAAGCTATGTCATGTGGAATAACGATGGAGAATTTAGTATTGAAAAACTACCATTGTCGTTACAGGTAGCACCCATTACAGAATCGATTGTACACGATTTCAACGGGGATGGTTATACAGATGTGCTTCTTGGAGGCAATGATCATACATACGATGTATCAACAGGGTATTATGATGCAAACAAAGGGATGGTACTGTTAAGTAAAGGCCCGGAACAGTCATTTGAAGTATTGCCACCATCAAAAAGTGGTATCCTGTTGAATGGTATGGTAGAGTCACTCCTTTATTTTGAAGGAGACACACCCTTGGTTGTCGGAGGTATCAACAGATCAAAAGCAGTTGTATATAAACTAAAGCAATAATAGATAATAATCCATCATTCATCAATCATCAATCATCAATCATCGATTCTTTCCAGTTCCCCGTTTATAAATCTGTATTTCACAACTTCCCAGCAGGAAGGACAGTCGAACAGAGGGGAATTACGTGAATGTTCGGGAATTTCTGCAGTTATAATACCATTTTCAATATTCAGGATCTTCATATCAGATTCCAGTGTTCTGATAAGGGTGAGTTTTCCTGATGTATTGATTATAAAAAGATGTTCGGTCGTAACCTGAATATTCCTCTGGTATGGAAAAAGTGAAATAATAGCGTCTTCTTCTTTATCTGTATCTATACGACCGGTAAGAATATTTCCAGGATCAATAATATACAATTTCGAGTCATTGCCTATTATCATTAACCCATTATCCATCACTATTTTCGTGGTATCGTTTAAGTTGCCTGTTGCATAATCTTCAGCAATCGATAAAACATCTTTTCTGATCGTTTTATCTGTATTATTATCACAGGCTGCCAGAAATAGTGTAAGAATAACGAGGAAAGTAAATAGTCTCATATATTTAAAGTGTAAGAAAGGAATTAAAGGTAAAAGAAAAATAAGATATTTAGAAATAATGTAAATTTGTTATTAAAATATCGCAGAGCGTTACAATATACAATAGAGTCAATCTAAGTATTCATATGAAATTTATTTTATCATCTTTTATAAGTATTATTCTTACATCTGGATTATTATTTGCCCAGGTAAGTCTTGATACAGTGGCTATACCCACAGGCTATTTGTTTCAGGAAAGAGGAGGGATCTCCGGATCAGTTTCGGTAGTTGATCCTGACCTGCTTACGCGTATACCTTCAGACAATGTTGGCAACCTTTTACAGGGCAGGGCAGCAGGAGTAAATGTTATCGGTAGCGGCCAACCGGGAGAAGCATCAAGAGTGAGGATAAGAGGATTCAGCTCATTCCTTGATAATAATA
>CAZTXH010000053.1:0-5643 GCA_964617415.1 uncultured Rikenellaceae bacterium
GGCTGACTATGCAAAAAAAAATGGATTTAATTATGTAGTTGACGGTACAAATGCAGACGACTCAATGGAATTCAGGCCTGGTCTCAAAGCAATCAATGAATTAAATGTAAGAAGCCCTCTTGCAGAGGCTGGATTTTCCAAAAGTGATATAAGAAAACAGGCAAAAGAAGCAGGACTACATATATGGGATAAACCTGCCATGGCTTGTCTTCTGACACGCATACCATATGATACAGGAGTTACCGACGAGATGCTTCAAAAAATTGAAAAAGCTGAGAATCTCCTGTTTGAAAAAGGTTATCCGGGAACCCGTGTAAGAGTACACGGAGATGTTGCAAGAATTGAATGTCTTTTGGGGTATATTGACAGGATATTTAATGATCCACGCAGAGAAGATATTATAAATGATCTAAAGAAAATAGGATTCAGATATATATCTTTGGATATGGAAGGCTACAGAACCGGAAGTATGGATCCTGAAAGAGAAAAACTATGACGGGAAAAGACCTGGAAAAATTACTAAGTGATGTTTGTGCCGGAACAATAAGCACCAAAGAAGCCCTTGAAAAACTAAGGAGTTTCCCTTATACCGACCTTGGTTTTGCAAAAATTGATCATCATCGTGAAATAAGAACGGGTTATCCTGAAATAGTGTACTGTGCAGGGAAGACTATTGAACAGATCAAAGAAATATTCAGGGCGATGTACAAGAAAGACAATAACATAATTGGGACAAGAGCCAGCCGGGAGATATATGACGCAGTAAAAGCAGAGTTTCCAGAAGCTGTATATTATGACAAAGCAAAGATCATTTCTGTTCAGAAAAAAAAGCCGGATTACCCTGAAAGCAATATCGCAGTAATAACAGCAGGCACATCTGATATTCCGGTCGCCGAGGAGGCATCTGTAACTGCAGAACTACTTGGCAATAAGGTAATAAGGATCTATGACATTGGTGTTGCCGGCATTCACAGGCTTGTGGATAAAATAACGGTCATAAGGAACTGTAGTGTAATAATTGTTATTGCCGGAATGGAAGGGGCCCTGGCCAGCGTGGTTGGAGGACTTGTCGATAAACCTGTAATTGCAGTTCCAACCAGTGTAGGTTATGGAGCCAGTTTCGAAGGACTATCAGCATTACTCGCCATGTTAACAAGTTGTTCCGCTGGTGTTACTGTAGTAAATATAGATAACGGCTTCGGTGCCGGTTTCTCAGCAAGCATGATCAACAGGAAAAATTATGACAGGTAATATTTTACTCTCCACTGCTTACCTGCCACCTATTGAGTACTTTTCACATATTATAAAAGCTCAAGAGGTATTCATTGAAAGAGAGGAAAACTACCTTAAGCAATCATACCGCAACCGTTGTTATATTCTTTCGGTTGGTGGGATTCAACTTCTTTCCGTACCTGTATATAAGGGAAGCTTCCATAAAACACCTGTTAAAGAAATAAGAATCGATTATTCAAAAAAATGGCAACAAATACATTTACGGGCTTTATCCACTTCATATAAATCATCCCCCTATTTCATTTATTTTTTCGATAACATCGAAAAGATAATCCTGTCTGATTATGAATTCCTGCTTGATCTTAATATGGATCTCCTGAAAACGATCCTTAATATACTGAAAATCAAAGCGGATATAAATTACACAGCTGATTTTAAGCCAGTTAGTAATACTGAAAATGATCTTAGGTACACTATTAATCCCAAAAAAAAATCTGCTTATATCTCTAAAGAGTATAATCAGGTTTTTAATGCCGTGAAAGGATTTATTCCGGGATTAAGTATTATTGATTTGATATTTAACATGGGACCTGAAGCCAATAATTACCTCTAGTTAATACAGTTCTCTATATAAGCGGCTCGCGGCTTGCGGCTTGCTTTGCAGATTATAAATAATAAGGGTAATCCGAAATCAGGATTGTCTTTCTATTTGAGATAGAATGAATATTTCGCCCTTATCGAGGCTTGGTAGTGTGTTGGATACCATCAATTGTCATGTGCTCTACGCCCTATGCCCTGTGCCCCTTGCGCCTCTGACCAAAAAAGAAGGCTACTTTATTCAAAGCAGCCTCTTTAAAGGAAGTTAAATAAAGTATCAGTATCTGAATTTATAACCAAATGTAACTGTATACATATTCCTGGTTATACTCATATCTGATATTAGTGATTCTACACTTGAACTGTAAAGAACATATTGCTGGGGATTCATCAGAGAACTGAATCCAAGGTCAACATAAATGTTCTGTTCCCTGAATCCTGCTCCAAATGAAAACGAGTTATAATTAAGGTCCCTGTTTAGTTCTTAATCTCCCCACACCTTTCCCTACTAGCTATATCCTCCTCTCAGATAGAGTCTGTTAAATCTTAATTCTGCTCCCAGGCGAATGTTTGAAGCTGCTCTCAATGTACTTTTAATTATTGCATTCCTCGAGTCGTAACTAAAATCATCGCCTGTATCCGAGAATCTTGCAGTACTATAGTCAATAAATTCATAATCAGCGCTTATCAGTGCAAGTTTTTGAAGCTGGATAGCAGCACCGGCCATTACCCTGAAAGGTGTTGTAAGAGCATAACTGTATCTTAAAGGGTCATTGGAAGAGCTGTATTGTCCTCCGTCAGAAAAACTTGAGGTGATATTATCATAAACGTATTCGTTTATTTTATATAATGTTGGTGAGTGGAATGCAAAGCCCAGGCGAAGTATACTTAAAGGTCTGTATATTGCACCTAGTTTCAGTCCAAAGCCAGTACCCTCATTACTATAATAGTATGTATAATTAAAGTTCTCGAATTGTGACGGCAGTACTGCTTCGGTAGATTCAAGATGTTCATATTTACTTGCATAGTTCAGGCGACTGATTCCCAATGTTGCTCCGATGAACAGGTTATTTGAATAATTAATCCCTGCTGAAATCGCATGTTCTCCGATATATCCGTCATAAGTAACAAGTCTTCTTGTGTTCTGCCCGTATATTGACGGAGGATCGTCACCATAATTCGAATAAATCGTTCCGTAGGAATCTTCAAATCCCGGAAGTGAATCAATGATCCATGTGTCCCATGCAAGAAAAGCCTCATCCGTAAGGTTTTCTCTTAATACTCCCTCTGCCAAATCTGTCCAGTAATCGGCTAATGAACTGTTATTACTGATACCTTCAATAATAATACTCTGGTTCAGATTATTGGTTTTATTGAATGAGTATCCCATATTCAGGGAGATAAGACCCGATTCGGAATCATTCTCAATTATATTTACCACAATTCCTGCCTGAGCCATATTGAAATTGTAGATATGATCTGACGTATTAGTACCATTAAATCCTGCTGTCGACTTTATCTGGAACAACTGAGGAGTAATACTGATTTCGGATGACCTGAATACTCCAATTCCTGCAGGGTTCTGGCTTAATGAGGATATATCTCCGCCAAGAGCAGTAAATGCTCCACCCATCGACATAAACCTTGCCGTTCCTGTATAAAACTGTTGTGAATATCTTAATGCATCGTCTGCATTCTGGGCAAAACTCACTGAGAGTGTTGCGATAAGGGTTACAAATATCAAACTTACTTTCCTCATAATTGTTAATATTTACTTAAAACAATCCCTCCACTCCTTTTTACAGAATGTACTAGTTTACACAGGCATAAATTTCATGTACTTTTATCTTCTTCCGCCCGATGAACCTGATGAGGACCTGGATGAAGATGATCTTGATGAGGAAGAGCTAGATGAGAAACTGCTTCCTGATCTTGAAGATCCACTGCTAAATGATCCTGATGACCGACTTGAACTCGAAGAGGAATATGATCCTCTTGAGGCACTACTTCTTGAAGGAACAGAATAGCTGCTTCTCGAACTACTGGTAATTGATCTTCTTTGTCCGGATGAAACTGATGAACGGTTTACTGATGTACTGCTCCTGTTTGTACTTGAACCGGATCTCACAGTGCTCACCCTGCTGTTGTTATAAGAAGGCCTTGTACTCAAACGAGGGTTATTATAGCTTGGAGTATAGGTTCTGTTAACTGTTCTGTATTCAGGTTTTGAAACGGTTGTTGTTCGCGTTGTAGTCCTGTTTGAAGATGTATTTGTACTTTTGGAATCTACAGTATTTGATAGCTGCCGGTTTCCGGAAGCTGTTGGAACAGTTCTTCTCGTGTCAGTAGCAACAGGTGTTTTAACTGATGTTGATGATCGTCGAGTACCATCGGTGGTTAAACCTTTCGACAGGTAATTGTCCCGTCTGGAAGAGGCTGCTGCAGGCATACTGCTGTTCCACCTTGTAGAATAAACACTTTGCCTTTCCCTCCTTCCATAATCTGCATAATTCCTTGAATCCCTGCTATAGTAGGCACCTGAAAAGTAACCCCAGTTACCAAAATATGGGTAGTAATATGAAGAATAAAAAGGAGAATAGTAGCCCCCATAATAACTCCCGTAATAGTATCTGGGATAATATCCATAATATCCGTAATCATAATAGAATGGATCATAATAGAACGGATCGTAATAATATGGATAACCATAGCCGAAACTTATTGAGGGCAATCCCCAGCTATAATAGAATGGATCTCTCCAGTACGGATAAAAATAATTACCATAGAATCTTCTCAATCTTCCTGAGTATGAATAATTATCGTAGTAACCGTAATCCCAGTCATTATAATAATCATTAACTACTGCTTCGTCAGTTTTGACTGCTTCAGAATATTCATCTGAAACAAGAGTATCAGTTGAATATATGTTATCATAATAATCATCAGCCCTAAGATCACCTTCAACAATCTGGTATGATTCAGATGGTTGGACTGCGGTTACCGCTCTGTCGGAAGGCAGATAGTAAAGATCATCATACTCATAGCCTGTATATAGTCCTGAGGAACAGGAGCCCAGTACCAGGAGCAACAAAATTGATATGTAGTTTACAGCTTTCATCTTTGATTCCCTCTCTTACAATTTCACTTCAAAACAATGTGCAAATATTGTACCAATTTGCCTTATTTAATGAACAATAATAACCAAATATACTAATTAATACTCCAGGTTCAATTTGAAAGGATGATCAAATATAATATATTTTTCAACTTATTACTACAAAAAAAGGGGGACACGCTTCTGCATGTCCCTTTATATATGGCTTTATTTCTACTTATCTTCTGCTTCTCGATGAAGATGATCTTGATGATGAGGACTTGGTTGATGTACCCGATGATTTGGATGTTGATCTCGACGAAGAGCTTCTGACAGCTGATCCTGATCTTCCCTTACTGGCTGATGAGAAGCTTCTTTGTGATACTGTTGCTCTGCTCCTCGAAGATACCGTGCTTTTCGAAGGGGTACTTATCGTCCTGCCAGAGCTCATACTGCTTCGTGAGGTTACCGTACTTCTTCTTACAGGTGTTGAAGTCGTACTTCTGGTTACCGATGTTCTTGAAGGCATACTGCTTACAGCATTACTCCGGGTTCTGGTAGTTTGTGTTGTATAGACCCTCCTGGTAGCATTCTGAGTCTGGGTTCTTGAAGGTACTGTTACAGGAGCCACCCTGTTTCTGGTTCCCTGAGTGTTACCCTTATCGTCGAAGTTACCACTATTACCGTCATCCTGGCTATGTCTGTTGTTCCCATGATTA
>CAZTXH010000053.1:5653-9987 GCA_964617415.1 uncultured Rikenellaceae bacterium
CGGTCATTGTCATCAAAATTGCCTCTGTTACCATCAAGCCGGCTGTTATTGTTATTTCCGTTATTGGCATTGTTGTTATTGCCTCTGTTACCATTGTTACCATTATTGCCATTGTTGCCGTTGTTGCTGTTATTGCCGTTGTTATCAATTTCGTCTGGTGATCTGTTCGAAGGACTACCTCCCGATCGTCTTCGTGATACATCTCCTGATTTAGACCTGTTATTTCCTTCAGATTTGTAATGTCCGGTAAAATCTTTTGAAGAATACCTGGCTGCATAATTATAACGGTAATTATTACGTACATAAAAATGTGGCCTGTAGTGATTATAGTACCAGTGATTATGTCCGAAATACCATCTGTCGTATCCATACCATCCACTGTAATAGCGTCTCCAGCGAAGACCTATATTTATATTGACTATAACCGGTGAATACCAGCTGTAGTAGAAAGGATCATAGTCCCAGTACCCGAAATAAGGATCATACCATCCGTAATTATATACAGGGTGATATCCTATTCCGAAACCTAGACCACCATAGATGCTGACACCCCATGAATATGGTCTGTTGTAGTTATACCAGTATATATCCGTAAACAGAGGAGAATAATAGTCAAAGACAGCATATGATCTGTGAAATCTGTTTATACGGGATGCGAAATAATAATCATAATCATCATAATAATAATTATTTATTACCATTCTGGCGTTATCATTCCTGAAGCCATTATAATCAGCAAACTGAGCTGCCATCGGTGAACCCGCAAGCAGCAGGGCTGATATTATTCCGATGTAAAATTTTGCTTTCATGTTTAACCTCCCGTTTTTTAATGATAACTAAAGTTTTTATCTATTTTTACGCTTTCTTATCTATTCAAAATTAGTAAATCAAATAGTGTACCAAAACTATGGCAAAGTTTCTTACAAACAGGGATGAAAATTATGCAAAATGGTATAACGACCTGGTAATCAAAGCAGAACTAGCTGAAAACTCAGCTGTAAGAGGATGTATGGTTATTAAGCCATATGGCTATGCAATATGGGAGAAATTACAATCAGAACTCGATAAGATGTTTAAAGCAACAGGACATGTTAATGCTTATTTCCCCATTTTCATACCGAAATCATTCTTCAGCAGGGAAGCAAAACATGTTGAGGGATTTGCAAAAGAATGTGCCATAGTAACTCATTACCGGCTTAAGAACGATGAGAAAGGCAAGGGACTTGTTATTGATCCGGATGCAAAACTTGAGGAGGAACTGATTATAAGGCCAACATCAGAGACTATTATATGGAACTCATACAGGAACTGGATAAACTCCTACAGGGATTTGCCTGTACTTATTAATCAATGGGCTAATGTTGTAAGATGGGAAATGAGGACCAGGCTCTTTTTACGGACTGCCGAATTCCTCTGGCAGGAAGGGCATACTGCCCATGCAACACGTGAGGAGGCTGTTGAAGAGACTGAAAAAATAATCAATGTATATTCCGAATTTGTTGAAAACTTTATGGCATTACCAGTCATTAAGGGTTATAAATCTGAGAGTGAGCGTTTTGCAGGAGCTTTAGACACCTTTGCCATTGAGGCTTTAATGCAGGACGGAAAAGCTCTCCAGGCAGGAACAAGCCACTTCCTGGGACAAAATTTTGCAAAAGCCTTCGATGTTCAGTTTACTGACAAAAACGGAAAACTCGATTATGTGTGGGCCACCTCATGGGGATTATCAACACGTATGATCGGTGCCCTGGTAATGGCTCATGCTGATAATCACGGACTGGTATTACCTCCCCGCCTTGCTCCTATTCAGGTAGTGATAATACCTGTGTTTAAGAATTCTGAACAATTGGGCCACATCAACGAAAAAGCCAGTAAGATCTGTGAAGAACTGGTATCTAAAGGAATATCAGTTAAATACGACAACCGGGATAATAACACCCCCGGCTGGAAATATGCCAATTATGAATTGAAAGGTGTACCTGTTCGCCTTGTTATTGGTCCTCGCGACCTTGAACAAGAGACTATTGAGATTGCCCGCAGAGATACTATTGAGAAGAAAACCATGCCGTTGAAAAATATTACTGATCATGTGGAAACCCTTCTTGATGATATTCAGAAAAATATCTATAACAAAGCAGCTGAATTCAAAAAGAAAAATACATTCTACCCTGATAAGTGGGATCAATTCGTTAAAATACTGAATAAAACCGGAGGATTCATTATGGCTCACTGGGATGGTACAGCAGAAACAGAAGAGAAGATAAAGAATGAGACAAAGGCAACAATACGTTGTATACCATTTGATTCTCCCGAGGAAGACGGTAAATGTATTTATTCAGGCAAACCATCAAAAAGAAGGGTGCTTTTTGCTTTATCGTACTAATTTCGGGATATTGATAAAATAGAACCTGCCGGCATTATTCTGTTTAAAATTATTAAATTAGGTGTTTAAACCAACCGTGCCATGACAGATATCAATGAAAAGAAGCAAAACATCATAAACACCATTAATGAGAAATCCGTTCTCAAACAGAAGGTTTATGATAATACACTGGAATCATTCGGTATTGTTAAAGAAATCCTAAAAAATCTTGCTAAAGAAGTAAACAACAATCTTGGAAATATTGATCCAAGAGTAAAACTGGAATATACAGACAGAAGCAGCTTTGATGCCCAGTTAAAGGTGGCAGGTGATATTTTATTTTTCAGCATGCACTCAAACATATTCCAGTTCGACAGGGAACATCCGGCATGGAAGACACCTTACATTCAGAAAAATAAATACAATGCATACTCGGGAATAATAAACATCTATAACTTCCTATTTGATTCGATAAAATATTCAAGGCAGGATGACCTCGGCTATCTTATAGCCAGAATCTTCATCAATCATGAAAAACAATATTTTGTTGAAGGCAAAAGACAGATGGGAATGCTCTTCTCCAACTACGGTAATGAAGAAATTACAAAACATGCCTTACAGATAATTATCTCAACAGCCATTCAGTATGCCCTGGAATTTGATCTGTTGGTACCTCCATACGATACTGTAAAAATTGCAACTGTAGGGCAGGCAGAAGCTAAAATCCAGCACTCACGGGTAATTACAGGTAAGCGGCTGGGATTCCAGTTCAATTCAGATGATGTTCTTGAAAAAAATTCAAATGGAAACTGATGTGGAGTATGAAAGAAATATACAGAAGATCATCCGTATTTTTATTTTGTTAACATTTCTGTGTTTTAACAACTACCTCTATTCCCAAAACCAGACGGACAAAAAGCCAATCTCCAGGATTAGTTCAGATTCAATATTCAAAATCAGGAATATAAACCTGCCTTTTCTATCAGAGGCTTTTATTAATATCACTGATTCTCCATTGGCATCTGCTGTTTTAAAAGATGACCCGGATCCCATCTTCTATGATTCCCTGGAAGCTAAAGCATCCAGAAAGTTGATAACAAAAACGCTGTACGACCTGCTAATTGTGTCTCATGAATCCTCTTCAAAAAAAGAGATCACAGGATCAAGTGAAAAGAACTATTTGCCATATTCAGGAAGGACAATAAGAAAAATAGAGATAAGAAGGCTCAGTGTCTTTGGTTCCAACATTAACTATCCTGACTCTTTTGAACCAAATAAATTAGAAAGACTATTAAATGCTACTCATCTAAACACCAGGGAACACATAATCCGTAAAAACCTTCTCTTTTCTGAAGGAGACACTCTTTCTCCTTTGATCATTAGCGATAATGAAAGAATTATCAGGCAGTTGCAATACATTGATGATTCAAGGATAATAATAATCCCTGTATCTGAGAGGGAGGTTGATGTTGTGGTTGTGACAAAAGATATTTATTCTCTTGCTGCCTCTTATAACTACAGTAGTATTAAAAAAGGCTCAGCTTCATTATTTGAAAAGAATATTTTCGGTATGGGACATGAATTCAGGTTCAATATGCCTTATAATACCGATATGTCGGATTCTCCGGGTTTTGGCTTCGAATACAATATTAATAATATTGCAAAATCATTTGCTAACCTGGATCTTTTTTATTTTGACGGGCTTGGCGAAAAGACTTTTGGCTTCAACCTTCAACGCAAACTGGTAAGCTCAACAACTAAATATGCCGGAGGTATATCCATAAAAGAGATGTCTACTAGTGAAGATCTTGATACTCTGCCCGTTCCCGAACCTCTTAAATATAATTTTCAGGACTACTGGCTTGCCCGTTCCTTTCTCCTGAACAGGGAATCTGTAACCAGGCTTATTTTAGGTGTCAGGTATACCAATAATAATGTATTCGACCACCCCCTGATAATGCCAGATTCATAT
>CAZTXH010000054.1:0-9983 GCA_964617415.1 uncultured Rikenellaceae bacterium
CGTCATTACAGATGTTCTGGGAAAAGAAATCAAAATTTTTCCGTTCTCCGGAACAATCAGCCGAAGAAGTCTATGAAAGAGCGGGGATCTACTCAGAGTTTGGGAAAATAATATGTATTTCTGTTGGATTTATTAATGAAAAAAATCCATACAGTTTCCGGATAAAATCCTTCTTCGGGGATGAAGAAAAAAAGATATTATCCGAATTTTCAGATGTTCTGGTTAAGTTTTCAAAATCAGGCAAAGATGTTTTATTATGTGCTCATAATGGGAGGGAATTTGATTTTCCCTATCTCGCCCGGAGAATGATTATAAATAAAATTATTATACCTGATATACTTGATAATGCTGGTAAAAAACCATGGGAAGTAAAGTTGCTCGATACAATGGATCTGTGGAAATTCGGAGATTATAAAAATTATACATCACTTGATCTCCTGACATCAATACTTGGTATACCATCACCTAAGGATGACATTGATGGCAGCATGGTTGCCGGATTATATTATAATGAAAAGGATATTACCAGAATAGTCAGGTACTGTGAGAAAGATGTATTATCGATAGCACGGATATTACTTAGATTCAAAAACCTTCCGGATATACCTGATGAAAGAGTAGAATCGGTGACTGACTACCCCCCAACCCCCCTAAAGGGGGGCTAAAACTGTAACTTTAATGACAATATTATAAAAAATCAGGCCCCCAGGGGGCAGACCAGCTTTAGCTGCTCGGGGGTCATCTATAATCTGTTACAAACAATACGGTATCACAAATCGATGCCGTAATTATAATAGAAGGCTTATAAGTGCTTCGGTTACTGCTTCGGGATTATCGGTATGTATCCAGTGGCCTGCGTTCTTTACAATCCTGAACTCTGCTGCAGGAAATAACCTGAGAATATCCCTGTAATCGCCAGGATTTAGATAATCTGATTTCTCTCCTTTCAAAAATAAAACAGGGAAACCTGTAATTGTAAGATCATTGATTTTAAGGCGATTGATACCCTTAAGGATAGTATCAAGGTTATTAAGCAGTGACCTGGCATTCAATTTCCATGAAAACATTTTATCAGGATCTCTTTTAATGTTTTTCATTATTGCAATCCTCTCATGTTCGGATAATATATTAACTGACAGGATATCTTCAATCTCTTTTCGGGTTTTAGCTGTAGAAATATCTGTATCTATAATACTCCTTAGGATATTTATATGTTTATTTCGGATTATTGATTTTGATGCTTCATCAGTAAAGGGTGAAATATCAAGTATTGCAAGGCCATTTAGCATTGCAGGCCATTTGAGGGCAAACTCTAAAGCTGTTTTTCCACCCATACTATGACCAGCAAGAAAGAATGATTTTAACTTGTAATCCATGGCAAGCTCATACAGGTCATTGATCATGGATTTGTAATCATGAACATCATCATGAGGTGACATACCATGGTTCCTCTGGTCAGGAAGGTAAACAGTATAATAAGAACTGATATTCCTGGCTATTGTCATCCAATTGTCGGATGAACCATATAATCCATGTAAAATGATAAGAGGGGGACCTTTACCATATCTCCTGCAAAACAGTTTCATGGTTCATTTAACCGGTTAGTTGGCTCTTATACATTTTTATTGTATTCTCAAGTCCCATGTAAAGTGCATCCGAGATAAGTGCATGGCCTATTGAAACCTCCATGAGCCATGGTATGTTCTTTTTTAGATATCTGAGGTTATCAAGGTTCAGATCATGACCTGCATTGATTCCAAGACCAGCCTCTTTTGCAATAATGGCAGCCCTGACAAAAGGAGAGACAGCCTCAACGGCATTTTTGTTAAAAACTGATGCATAAGGCTCTGTATACAGTTCGATCCTGTCAGTTCCTGTCAGGGCAGCATTCTCAATATGAACGGTTTCAGTGTCAACAAACAGAGATGTCCTTATTCCGACATCTTTAAATGTCTTTACAATATCAGTAAGAAATGATCTGTATTTAAGTGTATCCCATCCTTCATTCGAAGTTATTGCATCATGTTTATCCGGGACCAGAGTCACCTGATTAGGTTTCACCGAAAGAACAAGATCAATAAAACTATCGGAAGGATTCCCTTCAATATTGAATTCAGTCTTGATGATCGGTTTAATCTCAAGCACATCTTTATATTTTATATGTCTTTCATCAGGCCTGGGATGAACTGTAATTCCGTCAGCCCCATATGCCTGGCAATTTATTGCGGCATTCAGAACATTGGGGATATTACCTCCCCGGGCATTACGCAACGTTGCAATCTTATTGATGTTAACACTTAATTTTGTCATATAATAATTGTATCATTTATACGTATTCATATTGTTATGCAAATTTAATAGAACTGACAATTTTTTATTATTTTAGTTGAAAAATAACAAAAATGGTCGCAAGAGATTTGATATCTGAGATTATTCCTTCGCTTAAAACATCAGATACAGGGCAAACAGCGCTTAACTGGATGGAGATATTCAGAATATCACATCTACCGATTGTAAACAATCAGGATTTTTTGGGCCTGATATCTGATACAGATATCTATGATACAAATCAACCTGATGAACCTATTGGTAATCACGAACTTACATTGCTAAAGCCATATGTTACCGAGGATCAGCATCTCTTTGAGGTAATTGGCCTTGCAGCACAGCTCAGATTAACAGTGGTTCCGGTTTTAGATAATAAAAACCATTACAGGGGAGTTATAACCGCCAATGATCTTGTACGTTATATCGCAGGTATTAGCTCAATGGAACAGCCGGGAGGTATACTGGTTCTGGAACTTGTAGAACAGGATTATTCGCTTTCACAGATTGTACAGATTGTTGAAAGCAATAGCATAAAAGTATTGAGTATGTATATTACTTCTCCTTCAGAATCAACAAGGCTGGAGGTGACCCTCAAGGTAAATACCACAGATATACTTGCATTAATCAGAACCTTTGAAAGGTATAATTATGATGTAAAAACCTGGGTTACAACCAACGATTCAATAGACAAATTCTATTCAGAGCGGTTTGACCTTCTGATGAAGTATCTTAATATGTAATCTGTTATGCTTCGGAGAGTTGCTGTTTTCAGTAAGGATAATAATCCCAGAGCACGGGATGGAGTACAAAAGCTGATCAATGAATGTTGCAGTAGAGATATTATAGTTCAGCTTTATCATAAACCGCAGACCACTTTTACAGATTATAAAGAAGAAAAAATTGAACGATTCAGCGAACTTTCTCTCTTACCTGATCTCCCTGATATGGTATTTAGCGTTGGTGGAGATGGGACTTTTCTCGAAACAGCTCTCAAAGTAAAGGACTTAGGTATTCCTGTTGCCGGTGTAAATACCGGAAGAATGGGATTTCTGGCAAATATTCCCGGGGATGAAATAAGTAATTCAATGGATCTTCTATGTAAAAATGAATATGAAATAATTGAAAGATCTCTTTTGCGTATATCGGACCCCGATGGACTATTTGGTACAGATTCAGCCACGGCACTTAATGAAATAACTATACAAAAGTCCGATACAAGTATGATTACTATTAATGTTTATGTTGATGAGGTTTATCTGAATACGTATTGGGCAGACGGGTTGATTATATCAACTGCCACCGGTTCAACAGCATATAATCTTAGTGTCGGAGGTCCTATACTTACTCCTGATGATGAGAGTATTATTATTTCACCCATTTCTCCGCACAATCTGACAATACGACCAATAATCCTTTCAGGCAAAAGTAGTCTGAAAATGTTAATGGAAGCCCGGTCGGAAGAGTGCCTGGTAACATGCGATTTCAGATATGAGAAACTATCTATTAAAAGTGAGATCAGGATTGAAAAAGCAGGCTCAAAACTGAAAACAGTAATGCTTAAAGGCAATGATTTTTACAGTACCCTGAGAAACAGATTAATGTGGGGTGTCGATAAACGAAACTGAAGAAATTCCGGATGATGATAAATATTATGGTATTGTACTTGTATTACAAGCCTTTATTTATAATTAATTTTCAGGATATTATTATTTACCCTAAGAATTAGATTCTTATATTTGTATCTGCAATATAAGTTGAGTTTATTATGAAAAGGTGCATTTTTCTAATATTAATTTTCTGCATGGCAATTACTGTTTCGCATGCACAATTGTGGAAAATGAGAAGATATGAAGCGGTTTTAGGGGCAGGTCCTTCCTTTTTCTTTGGCGACATTGGTGGATTTTCGCGGTCTGAGAATATTCTGGGGATACGTGATCTGTCGTTTTTGCAGGCCAGATTTAATATTAATGGAAATTTCAAATACAGAATAACACAAGATCTCAATATACGGCTGAATCTGACCTATGCACTTCTGAGTGCAAATGATAAGAGAGGATCTAATGAAGAAAGAGCTTACGATGCAACTACATCAATCTTTGAGCCAGCTGTTTTATGCGAATATTACTTTATTAAAAATCAGGCTGAAAACAGTTATATCTTTGTCAGCGGCAAAGGACCAATGCTTACCGAACTTTTCAAATCACTCGATTTCTACGTTTTTGCCGGGTTCGGGGGTATATCATATAAAGTCAAGGCGAGTGATGAACTTCTGGATCTTGGTTTGCCAACCAGTGGCTTTTCGCCGGTTATCCCTGCCGGAGTGGGTGCAACACTGATATATACTCCAAATATCAATTTTGGTGTTGAGATCGGGGGCAGATATACATTTACTGACTATTTAGATGGTTATACTTCACAATATTCCAAGGCAAATGACGTTTATTATTTTTTAAATTTTGCTATTACTTATAAACTGAAAACAGGGCCAACAGGATTACCCTCATTCAGATGATAATGAGCAGGATCAGTTTTGATGAAACGAGTACCTTGGATTTTCTTATCTCTTTTCCTTTCAGTTGCTGCTGCAGGTCAACGTAATGCTGATTATGGTGTTTTTGCAGGTGTATCGTCTTACCTTGGTGATATAAACCCAAACAGGCTTATGTATAAACCTCTTCCGGCCGGAGGTGTCTTCTACAGGTATAACTTTCATCCCAGGCATTCACTGAGGGGAAATGTTTTTATCGGAGGATTGCAGGCAGATGACCTTGACTTTAATAATGATTTTCAACAAAACAGGGCAAGCTCATTTTCAGGTTTGACAGGCGAAATAGCTCTTCAGTTCGAATTCAATTTTTTTCCATATACCACAGAAGGCAAATTCTGGGATTATTCACCTTATTTTGCTGCAGGTGCCGGCGTTGCTATGATAAATTCAGTTACCTTTGCCATTCAACCTGTAATACCATTTTCGGTAGGTTTTAAGATCAATATTTATAAAAATATGGGTCTGGAAGTGGAATATGGTTTTCGTAAGACTTTTTATGATAACTTTGACGGCCTGCAGGATCTGGTAGCTCCATCAGATTTTGCATGGTTACATAATAATGACTGGTACTCATTTGCAGGTTTTTCTCTTACATGGAAGATTTATAGTAAACTGGTAGGATGTCCTACTTATGATGATGTTCTTAAGAGAAAAAAACGATAAATTATGACTTTGATAGAGAAAATAGACAAGAGTAAGTTACCCGTTCATATTGCAATAATAATGGATGGGAATGGCAGATGGGCTTATAAGCATGGTTTGGAGAGGATATTGGGACATCAAAGAGGGGTGGAAGCTGTAAGAAATGTTATAGAGGCTGCTGCTGAGCTTGAAATAAAATATCTTACTCTATATGCTTTTTCAACAGAGAACTGGGAGAGACCTGATGACGAAGTTTCAGCTCTAATGAGAATTATGATTCAATCTCTTAATAAAGAGACTGATACAATGATAAAAAACAATATAAGGATGACTGCTATCGGCGATTTTGACCGGCTTGCAGAAGATGTGAGGAAAAGGCTGTTTGAAACAATTGAACTTACATCAGGATCAACCGGATTGAACCTCGTTATTGCACTAAGTTATAGCTCCAGATGGGAAATGGCAGAGGCTGTAAAAGAAATTGCCCTTGAAATAGAATCTAAGAAGTTAAAACCGGAAGATATAAATAGTGTACTTTTCGAAAAATACCTGAAGACAAGTGGTATCCCTGATCCTGATCTTTTGATCAGGACAAGCGGAGAAGAACGGATTAGTAACTTTCTTTTATGGCAACTGGCATATACTGAATTGTATTTTACCAGTAAACTTTGGCCTGATTTTGGTAAGGACGATCTGTATAATGCTATCATTGATTTCCAGAAGCGGGAAAGAAGATTCGGAAAGACAAGTGAACAGATTTTGGGAAAATGATAATAAGAATGTTGGTTAGAAGGTTTAAAAGATATATTGTAGCACTATTACTGATTCTCCTGTGCACTTCGATTTTTGCACAGGAAACACAGGAAATATTTGATTATCTTACAGAAGAGGAATATGTCGTGGGTGGTGTCTCTGTTTCCGGAATCAGGTATCTCGATATTAATGCACTAATAGGGATTTCAGGACTCAGGGTCGGACAGAAAATATCAATTCCGGGAGAGACAGTATCAAATGCTGTAAAGAAACTGTGGCAGCAGGGACTTTTCTCAGATGTCAGAATATCTATCGACAGAATTGAATACGATACAGCATATTTTGATATTTACCTCCAGGAAAGACCAAGGATCTCATCAATCAATATAAATGGAATCAGAGCAACTGAAACTCAGGATATTCTTGAAAAAATAAACCTTCCCGTAGGGTCACAGCTTACATCTTATATTATTACTACAACATCAGAGATAATAAAGGAGCATTTCATTGAAAAGGGATTTCTGAACACGACTGTTGATTTTGTACAGAAAGATGATCCCGATCAACCCAATAATGTTATTCTGAATATTGATATTGACAAGAAAGAAAGAGTAAAAATTGGAGAATTCACTTTTGCGGGTAACGAATATTTTACAGACAAGAAGCTTCGCCGGCAGATGAAAGGCACAAAGAAGAAAAACCTGAATTTCTTCAAAGCTTCAAAATATATTGAAGAAAAATTTGAAGAAGATAAGGAAGCGCTGATTACATTCTATAACGATAATGGATTCAGGGATTTTACCATTCTTTCAGATTCACTATACAGGATATCCGATGACCGTGTCGGTCTCTTAATAAGGGTTGATGAAGGCAACCAGTATTTCTTGAGGAGTGTTAACTGGGTAGGCAACAGTGTATACAGGACAGAGGATCTCGACCGGGCTTTTAATGTGGATAAAGGAACTGTGTATAATCAGTCGCTTATATATGACAGGCTTACCGGTTCAGGCGGAGCCCAGGATGCAGTGAACAATCTCTATCTTGATAATGGATATCTCTTTTCACAGATCGTTCCCGTTGAAGCCAAAGTTGAAGATGATTCAATTGATTTGGAGATCAGAATATATGAGGGTGATCAGGCCTATATAAATAATGTAATTATTACAGGAAATACCCGTACCAACGAACATGTTGCAAGACGTGAACTTTATACTCTTCCCGGAGACCTTTTCAGTAAGGAGGATATTATCAGATCCATACGTCAGCTTGGTGTTCTCGGACATTTTGATCCTGAAAAGATAAATCCAACACCACTTTCTGATCCGGTAAATGGTACGGTTGATCTGCTTTATAAACTCGAAGAAAAAGCAAATGACCAGTTTGAAATATCAGGAGGCTGGGGTGCAGGAATGCTTGTAGGTACTGTGGGAGTAAGGTTTAACAATTTTGCGATGAGGAACTTCTTCAAATGGAATGAATGGAGACCTTACCCGTCGGGTGATGGACAATCACTGAGTATCAGGGCTCAGTCGAACGGACGTGTATATCAATCGTTAAATGTTTCATTTGTCGAACCATGGCTTGGAGGTAATAAACCAAATACTTTCTCAGTATCACTTTACAGATCAAAGCTTACCAATGGCAAGAAAAAATCGGCTGATGGTTACCAGTCGATGATCATCGATGGCGCTTCCGTTGGACTGGGAAAAAGACTTGACTGGCCTGATGACTTTTTCTCAATATATGGTGAGCTGAGCTATCAGAAATATGATCTTAACAACTACTCGGTTATGACGTTCCTCTTTCAGAATGGCGTATCCAACCTGTTGAGCCTTACAGGCAGGATTCAAAGGTTTTCAACAAGTCCTAACCTTATTTATCCCAGAAGTGGATCTTCATTCTCATTATCGCTGCAGATAACACCACCATATTCGATAATAAGCGGAAAAGACATGTCGGATGTCCCGGATCAGGTTAAGTATAAATGGATAGAATTCCATAAATGGCTGTTTAAGGCAGATTACTATTTTCCGCTGGATCGTGGTAATAAACTTGTTCTTAATACCCGTTTTTCTTTTGGATACCTCGGGTATTATAACAAAGACATTGGCCCGTCACCTTTCGAGAACTTTTCTGTAGGTGGAGACGGGATGACCGGTTACAGCTTCTATGGAAGAGAGATCATAGCACTCAGAGGTTACTCTTCCGGTAGTGGGGGAGTAGGTTCTCTTACACCACTCGATCCTGAAACCGGTGCACCTTCAGGTAATGTATATTCAAAAATAACAATGGAGTTAAGATATCCGATAACACTTAATCCGCAGGCAACAGTATATGCACTGGCATTTCTTGAGACAGGAAGAGCCTGGACATCTCTTAAAGAATATAATCCGTTCAGGATGAACAGGGCTGCAGGTTTCGGCCTGAGGGCAAACCTCCCCATGTTTGGCCTGCTCGGAGTAGACTGGGGATATGGCTTTGACGAAGTACCCGATCCTTCAAGCTTCCCTGATGCAAATAAATCACAATTCCATTTTGTAATAGGACAACAATTCTAATAATAGATAAAATAAAAAGTCATGAAAAAGTCAATCATTCTAACAGCAATAATAATTCTGACAACAGCTATGGCTGCAGGTCAGAAGTATGCTTTTGTAGATTCTGAATATATCAGGAAAAACATACCTGCATTTACAACAGCACAGGAACAACTTGATCAACTATCAGAACAGTGGGAGAAAGAAGTCGCTGATGGTTTAGCTGTTGTAGAACAGATGTACAAATCATACCAGAATGAATCTGTGCTTCTCTCTCAGGAAATGAAAACAAAAAGGGAAGAAGAGATAATAGCTAAAGAGCAGGAAGTTAAAGAACTTCAGAATAAATACTTTGGTATGGAGGGTGACCTTTTTAAAAAGAGGGAAGAACTGGTTAAACCTATTCAGGATGAGATTCTTAAAGCAATAAAAGATTTAGCTGTTGAGGGTAACTATGCAGTTATCTTCGATACAGCATCCGGGGGAAATATTCTGTTCGCTAATCCAAAATATGACGTAAGCGATCAGGTCCTGGAAAAATTAGGTTATAATAATTAAAAATAAAAGCTACTTTTGTGAATTAATAAATTAATATTTAATCGTGATGAAAAGAATATTTGGAATTGCAGCCCTTGTTATTTTTGTTGCAACTAGCGCTCAGTCCCAGAACCTGAAGTTTGGTCATATCAATAGTGACGAATTAATACAGGCCATGCCTGAATTTGATTCGGCAAATGCCCAGCTTGAAACTTTCCGTCAGGAACTTATCAATGCTCTGGAACTGATGACTGTCGAGCTCAATAATAAAAGCGATGAATATAATAAAGAAAGTCAAAACCTTACTAATGTAGTAAGGCAAACGAAAGAACAGGAACTTGTTGATCTGAACAGGAGAATACAGGATTTTCAGGCTAATGCACAGGAACAACTTCAGAACAAGAATATTGAATTGTTCCAGCCCATCTACACAAAGGTCGAGAAGGCTATTAAAGATGTAGGCAAAGAGAATGGATTCATTTATATTTTTAATGTTGGTTCGCTTATCTATTTTGATGAATCCCAAAGCGTGGATGTTATGCCAATGGCAAAGGTAAAACTTGGACTGGAATAATCTGAATATGATACAATTATGACCATCCTTTTTCAGGATGGTTATTTTTTTATAAATTACAAAG
>CAZTXH010000055.1:0-9924 GCA_964617415.1 uncultured Rikenellaceae bacterium
TGACCAGCTGCTTGGCAACCGTGACATACGGGTTCCCGGGACCAAAGATCTTGTTTACCCGGGGAATAGTCTCAGTACCATAAGTCATAGCTGCTATTGCCTGAGCTCCTCCTACTTTATAAATGTCTTTTATACCGGTAATCATTGCTGAATACAGTATCAGTGGATTTACTGCCCCTCTCTTATCAGGAGGTGTACAAATAATAATGTTTGGGCATCCTGCGATCTTTGCCGGAATAGCAAGCATAAGCACAGTTGAGAAAAGTGGAGCACTGCCTCCCGGAATATAAAGGCCAACTTTTTCTATCGGCACTTTTTTACTTCTGCAATTTACCCCGGTCATTGTCTCAATCTTTTTCTCCTCAGGCAGTTGATCGCTGTGAAATTTCTCAATATTATTTTTTGCCACCGAAATAGCTTCTTTTAATTCAGGTGTCACAAAATCCTGTGAGTCTTCTATCTCATTTTGCTTAACCTTCAGATCATCGAGGCTGACTCCGTCAAATTTTATTGACATATCCCGTAATGCCTGATCTCCTTCCGATTTTACTTTATCCAATATATTTTGCACGGTGGCATCTATCTCCGCTTTGTTGGCCGAAGGACGACTGCAAAGTATTTCCTGGCTCTTCCCTGAAGGATTAATAAAAGTCTTCATCATATTATCATTTTTTCTATCGGTATGACAAGGATCCCTTCAGCTCCGGCTGATTTAAGCTGGTCGATCCTTTCCCAGAATTCATCCTCCTTTACGACTGAGTGAAGACTGCACCATCCTTTTTCGGCTAAAGGCAGCACTGTCGGACTCTTCATGCCGGGTAATATCTTGCAGATCTTGTTTATTGATTCTTCCGGTGCATTAAGCAGGATATATTTGTTCTCCCTGGAATTTTTTACCGCTTTTATTCTGAAGAGCAGTTTATCAAGTATCTCCTTTTTATCACCTGTAAGCTTTTTGTTCCCTATAATTATCGCATGGCTTTCCAGTATCGTTATTACTTCCCGTAATCCATTTGTTAATAGAGTGCTGCCTGAACTAACCAGGTCACATACTGCATTGGCCAGCCCTATCCCCGGTGCAATTTCCACACTGCCGCTGATTTCTTCAATATCGGCTGTGATATTATTCTTAGTGAAATATTCATTCAGAAGTCTGGGATAACTTGTCGCCACCTTTTTATTGTTAAAGTATTCCGGACCTGTATAGGTTTCATCTTTGGGTATTGCCAGGCTAAGACGGCAATGTGCAAATCCGAGTTGTTCAAGGATCATCACCTTCTTATTCTTTTCACAGACAATATCCTTTCCGAGAATACCGATATCGGCAACCTGTTGTTCTACATACTGTGGTATGTCATCGTCACGTAGAAAGAGTATTTCAACCGGGAAATTCCTTGCAGAGCTCTTGAGGGCACTTGCCCCGTTCTGAAATTTTATTCCGCACTCTTCCAGGAGTTTGTGAGATTGTTCGTTAAGACGTCCGCTCTTTTGAATTGCAATTTTAAGTTTGCTCATCCTGTTTACTTTTGTGTCTGAGCAAACCCGGGATTAACAAGAAACCCGCCTGGTATGCTCAGACGGGTTTTTTGATATTCTTTAAAGTATACATATATCACTATTATCTCGCCTGAGAGCAAGTATGAAAGTGATGATGATGTATAGTTTTATAGTTCATTTCTTAAAAAAGTAAGTGCAAAGATATAAAAAATTTGTAAATGAAAGAAAAACAATAGAAAAATTAAATAAGGTCATACCCTCTCAGCTACAAGATCACCCACCTCAGATGTTGAATATCCCATTTTTCCTGCTCCAAGATCTTTGATTTTATTTGCTGTAACGTCCATAATGGCATTTTCAATTGAGAGAGCAGCTTCCTCCTCGCCCAGGTGATCGAGCATCATAGCACCACAGGATATTGAGGCAAGAGGATTAATGATATTCTTACCGGTATATTTGGGTGCGGAGCCGCCTATAGGTTCGAACATAGAAACACCTTCAGGATTAATATTTCCTCCTGCAGCTATACCCATTCCTCCCTGGGTTATTGCCCCAAGGTCAGTAATAATATCCCCGAACATATTTGCAGTTACAATTACATCAAACCACTCGGGGTTTTTTACCATCCACATCACGGTTGCATCTACATGATAGTACTCTCTTTTTATATCAGGGTAGTCAGCATCGCCGATTTCATGGAATGCTCTTTCCCAGAGATCAAATACATATGTAAGCACATTTGTTTTGCCACATAGAGCAAGAGTTTTCTTCTTCTTTCTTTTCCTTGTATAGTTAAAAGCATATCTCAGGCAACGTTCAACCTGCATCCGGTTATAGATCATATTCTGGACAGTCACTTCGTGCCGAGTTCCTTTCTGGGTAACTCCTCCCACACCGGTATATACATCACCTGTATTTTCTCTTACGACCACATAATCAATGTGTTCCGGCCCTTTGTCCCTCAGCGGTGTCGAAACACCGGGATATAGTTTAACCGGACGAAGGTTAATGTACTGATCCAATTCAAAACGCAGTTTTAAAAGGATCCCTTTTTCCAAGATTCCTGGTTTAACATCGGGATGACCGATAGCTCCCAGGAATATTGAATCATATTTTTTAAATTCTTCAACTGCAGAATCAGGTAATATTTCACCTGTCTTAAGATAACGGTCCCCACCAAAGTCATACTCTTCATAATTGAGTTTGAATCCAAATTTTGAACCGATTGCATTGAGTACTTTTTTCCCTTCCCTTACTACTTCAGGACCAGTACCATCACCGGGGATTACAGCAATATTGTAAGATTTATTCATGTGTTTTATTAAATAATAGATTAATGCGATTCTTTAGTTAACAGTGTATCGGTTATTTTATATTCATTATTTTCAACAATATTCAGCATTTTCTCCGTAGCCTTTATTGCCGATTCTGTCTGATCAGCATCGAGTCCTTTTGTCCTGAATTCTTTATCATTAAGGTTCCATGTAATAACCGTTTCAACCAGTGCATCTGTTTTTCCCCCCGGAGGGATTGATACCTGGTAATCGGTAAGTAAAGGAAGGTTTTTTTCGAGTCTGTCATAAATGATTCGTAGTGCCTTCATAAATGCATCATACTGACCGTCACCAGATGATGTTTCCTGGTACAGATTGCCATCGATCTCGATCTGAACACTGGCAAAAGGTTTTAATCCGTAAGATACTGAAAGTGCATAATTTTTTATGAATATCTTATACTCGGATATGTTTGATCCGAGTACATCTGCAATTATAAAAGGGAGGTCGGCATTGGTTACACTTTCTTTTTTATCACCGAGCTCAATTACACGCTGAGTAATTTTTTCAATGGATTCAGGACTTAGCGATAGTCCATACTCCTCAAGGTTTTTTCTTATCGTTGCTTTTCCTGACTGTTTACCCAGTGCATATGTTCTTTTCCGACCGAACCTTTCGGGCAGAAGGTTATTAAAATAGAGGTTGTCTTTACAATCGCCGTCAGCATGTACCCCTGATGTTTGTGTAAAGACATTCTCTCCAACAATAGGTTTATTCACGGGTATACGTATTCCGCTGAATGTCTCAACAATACGGCTTGTCTTTGTTATCTCAAATTCATTTATCCCGGTTTCGACATTCATCTGGTCACGCAAAACTCCTATAACGCTTGAAAGAGGAGCATTGCCGGCACGTTCACCCAGTCCGTTTATAGTCGTATGTACTCCTTTTATACCTGCTTTTACAGCAGAAAAGATATTGGCAACGGCGAGATCATAATCATTATGGGAGTGAAAATCGAAATGAAGATCAGGATATCTGTCAGTTATCTTTTTACAGAAGTGGTAAGTTTGATCCGGATTAAGAATACCAAGGGTATCTGGAAGCATAAATCTTTGTATATTATCATCTTTCAGGGATTCAAGCATATACAGAACATAGTCTTCTGAATTTATCATTCCGTTAGACCAGTCTTCCAGATAGATATTTACCTGCATATCAGATGATCCGGCATTCTTTATTATCTCTTTGATATCATTGACATGTTGTTCGGGAGTTTTTCTCAGCTGTTTTTCCAGATGTCTGAGAGAACCTTTGCATAACAGATTTACTACCAAGCCTCCCGCCTCTTTTATCCAGTTAAGAGAGAGCTCCCCATCAACAAAACCGAGAACCTCTATCTTATCAAGGAAATTATTTTTCCTTGCCCACCCGGTTATCTGTTTCATAGCCTCAAATTCACCTGAAGAAACCCGTGCTGATGCCACTTCAATACGGTCGACACCAAGATCTGACAGGAGAAGCCTGGCTATGTGTAATTTTTCGATTGGTGTATAGGAGACACCTTGTGTCTGTTCACCATCCCTCAGGGTGGTGTCCATTATCTCTATTCTCATATTTCAGAGTATTTCTAAGTTCAAAAGCTTTAATAATATCCCTGATACTTAACAGGTAATCAATATCATCAATACCTTTCAATAGACATTCTTTCCTGTAAGGATCGATATCAAATTCTACAGTTTCACCGTCAGGAAGCACTGAAATTAATTGTTTTTCAAGATCTATTCTGACTCTTGTATCGGGATTATCATTTACAGTTCTTAACAGATTATCAAGATAATCTTCCGGAACTGTAACCGGAAGGAGTCCGTTATTCAGGGCATTATTACGGAAAATATCTGCAAAGAAGCTTGATACGACTGCTCTGAATCCATAACCGGCGACAGCCCATACGGCATGTTCACGGCTTGATCCGCAGCCAAAATTTTTACCGGCAACAAGTACTTCACCCTTATAGCGGGGATCATTAAGAACAAATGTCTCGTTAATTAATCCTGAATCATCATATCGCCAGTCACGAAACAGATTATCACCAAAGCCTTCCCGTGAGGTGGCATTAAGATATCTGGCCGGTATTATCTGATCTGTGTCAATATTCTCAAGGGGAAGCGGGACACAGGCTGTTTCTAGTATCTCAAATTTTTCTTTTGGCATTTTATCGCATTGTCTTATTAATATTAGTTTAACAGGTCTCTTGGATCGGTTACTACTCCTGTCACAGCAGCAGCGGCAGCTGTAAGAGGACTTGCCAGCAGGGTTCTTGATCCGGGTCCCTGTCTTCCTTCAAAATTTCTGTTCGTTGTTGAAACAGCATACTTTCCCGGAGGTATCTTATCCTCATTCATTGCCAGACAAGATGAACAACCCGGCTGTCGCAGTTCAAAACCGGCCTCTTCGAGAATTTTATCAAGACCTTCCTCAATTGCCTGCTGTTCAACCTTTTTTGATCCTGGTACAATAAGGGCTATAGTGCCGGGAGCCTTTTGTTTTCCTTTAACAAGACCGGCAAATGCCCTGAGATCATCAATCCTTCCATTGGTACAGCTGCCAAGAAATACATAATCGACAGGATGGCCTTTGAGACTCATCCCGGGGCTGAATCCCATATAATTAAGAGATTTCAGGAATGAGTCAGAATCTGAATTTGGTATTGTTTCATCCACTGCCATTCCCATACCCGGATTTGTTCCATAGGTTATCATCGGTTTGACATCTCCGGCATTAAATTGCAGTTCACTATCAAATAGTGCTCCTTTATCACTTTTCAAAGCTCTCCATTTTAATAATAATGATTTGAAATCATGACGTGAGGATACAGCAGGAATCCTGTTAAGATATTCATAAGTTGTCAGGTCGGTAGCTATAAGTCCGCCACGGGCCCCCATTTCAATGCTCATATTACATATCGTCATCCTCGCCTCCATATTCATAGATTCAATTGTAGAACCCGCGTACTCCACAAAATATCCAGTAGCACCACCCGATGATATTTGTGAGATGATATAGAGGATTAAGTCTTTTGATGTAACTCCCTTCTGAAGGTCTCCGTTTATTGTTATCCTCATTTTCTTTGGTTTCGTTTGCAGTAAACATTGTGATGCAAGAACCATTTCTACTTCGCTTGTCCCTATACCGAATGCAATAGTACTGAATGCTCCGTGTGTTGCAGTATGGCTGTCGCCGCAGACGATTGTCATTCCGGGGAGAGTATAGCCCAATTCCGGACCAATTACATGTACGATCCCGTTTTTGGGATCATTAAGGCTAAAGTATTCTATTCCCGACTCCCTGCAGTTTTCCTCAAGCTTATTTACCTGAAGACGTGAATGCTCATCTTTTATTGGCAGATTCTGGTTTCTTGTTGGGATATTATGATCGGCAGTGGCAACAGTTTTTCGGGGACGAAAAACGGATACTCCCCGCTGTCTGAGTCCTTCGAAAGCCTGTGGGCTTGTTACTTCGTGTATATAGTGCCGGTCAATATAAAGGATATCAGGTCCTCCCGGAATAGAACGAACCACATGACTGTCCCATATCTTATCGAACAATGTTTTTGGTATCATTTTATTTTTGATATTGCATCAATAAAGGCCTCAACCGAGGCAGTTATTATATCAGTACTTGCTCCGAATCCATAGTATATCTTGTCCTGGTGTTCCACCTGTACATGCACTTTACCGAGGTCGTCGCTACCTCTTGTAATTGCCTGGATAAGGAATTCCTCAAGGTGTATTGTTTTGCTTATCAGGTGTTTAACTGCAGTAAATGCTGCGTCGATAGGTCCATTCCCGGATGCTGTTGAGGTATGAACCTCTCCATTTATCTTCAATCCGACAGTAGCTACCGGGATAGCTGATTTTCCACATGTAACCTGTAAAAGTTCGAGTTTGAGTTTTTTCTCACCATGGAAAACTTCACCAGTAAGTATCCTGATATCTTCGTCGTTTATCTCTTTCTTTTTATCAGCTAGTAATAGAAAACGATGATACATTTCATCAAGTTCCTCTTTACCCAATTTAAAACCAAGCTTTTCCAGACGGTGATTCAGTGCTGCCCGGCCACTTCGTGCAGTAAGGATTATTGATGATTCACGGATACCCACTTCCGATGGATTAATTATCTCATAATTTTCACGGCGTTTAAGCACTCCATCCTGGTGGATGCCAGATGAATGGGCAAATGCATTTCGGCCAACAATAGCCTTATTTGCCTGAACAGGCATACTCATTAGTGTTGATACAAGACGACTAGTACTATATATAAGCTTTGTATTGATATTTGTACTCAGTTTAAGGTGTTGATGGCTCTTCATTATCATTGCCACTTCTTCGAGTGAAGTGTTTCCTGCTCTTTCACCAATACCATTTATTGTGACTTCCACCTGTCTTGCCCCGTTAATAACTCCCATCATAGTATTTGCTGTAGCCATTCCCAGGTCATTATGGCAGTGTGTTGATATAACTGCTTTATGTATATTAGGAACATTCTCTTTAAGATACTTTATTTTAGAACCATATTCCTCAGGCAGGCAGTATCCGGTTGTGTCGGGTATGTTTACAACTGTAGCACCTGCCTTTATTACTGCTTCGATCACTTTTGCCAGGTATTCATTATCACTTCGGCCTGCATCTTCTGCATAAAACTCAACGTCCTCTACGAATTTCTTTGCATGTTTTACTGCATCCGATGCTCTTCTAATAATCTCTTCCGGAGTTGTCTTTATTTTATATTTTATATGAAAAGGAGAGGTTCCTATACCCGTATGTATCCTCTTTTTTTTAGCCTCCTGGAGTGCTTCAGCAGCTACTTCGATATCTTTTTTTATTGCTCTGGTAAGTGCACAGATCACCGGGTTGGATATTGCTCTTGATATTTCGACAACTGACTTAAAATCACCCGGGCTGGATACAGGAAAGCCGGCTTCTATTACATCGACCCCCAGTGCTTCAAGGGCTTGGGCAACCTGTATCTTCTCAATAGAGTTAAGCTGGCACCCTGGCACCTGTTCGCCATCTCTGAGAGTAGTATCGAATATTATTATTTTTTCGTTCATGGTAACATGTTTTACAGGATTATTCTTTTATCGGCCTGAGCTTTCTGACAGCAGCTCCTGCCTTCCATATTTCTGAATTACCAAGCTCATTTAGCTCGGCATCAAGCAATTCTTTATAATTGGGAGCACCGGTTGCTTTAAGCACTCTTACACACTCCTCTCCAGATTTTACTCTTTTATAAAGCTCTTTGAATACCGGCAGGGTAGCATCCCTGAATTTGGGTCGCCAGTCAAGAGCTCCTCTTTGTGCTGTTGCACTGCAGTTTGCATACATCCAGTCCATACCTTTTTCATCAACCAGACGGATCAGACTCTGTGTGAGCTCTTCAACTGTTTCATTAAAGGCTTCTGAAGGAGAGTGGCCATTTTCTCTCAATACCTGGTACTGAGCATCCATGATACCTGCAAGAGCACCCATCAGGACTCCCCGCTCACCTGTAAGGTCACTGTAAACCTCATTTTTGAAAGTTGTCGGAAACAGATAACCTGAGCCGATTGCAATTCCGAGGGCTAAGGTTCTCTCCTTAGCTTTTCCAGTGAAATCCTGGAATACGGAATAGCTTGAGTTAATACCTGCACCGGTCAGGAAATTCCTTCGGACACTTGTTCCGGATCCCTTTGGTGCACAGAGAATTACATCTATTTTCCCGGGAGGAATAACCCCGGTATGCTCTTTGTAGGTTATGGAAAAACCATGAGAGAAATACAAGGCATTACCCTCATTAAGACAAGGTTCGACCTTAGGCCATAAGATACGCTGTGCAGCATCTGAAACAAGATACTGGATTATTGTCCCTCTTGATGCTGCCTCCTCGACAGTAAAAAGGGTTTTATCTGGTATGAAACCATCTTTAACTGCCTTATCCCAGTCAGCTTTGAATTCGGGACTCTGTCCCACGATTACATTAATACCGTTATCTCTCATATTCATAGCCTGTGCTGGACCCTGAACACCATATCCTATAACTGCAACAACTTCATCTTTTAGGACATCACGAGCTTTAGAAAGCGGAAATTCATCCCTGGTAACAATATCTTCAACTACTCCGCCAAAATCAATTTTTGTCATAGTATTTAATTTTAAATTATGTTTAATACCCCAGAGGGATCAGTTTTTGTTATATGTTTCTATTTCGTCCGTCTTATATCTGGTTGCCTTATCCATCTCCTCGAGATAGGAATGAAGCTCCCTTACCTGTTTTGTTATTGCCACCCTGCCTGACCTGACAAACTGAAGGATGCCATACGGTTCAAGATGTGAGAGTAATTCAGATATCTCTTCCTTATGACCTGTCTTCTCAAGTATAATATATTCGGGATCCACCTCCATTATTCTTGCATGATAAGATCTTACAATATTATCAATTACATTTCCTGACATTAGTCCTTTGGTTGTTACCTTGAATAATGCAATCTCCTGGTAGATGATCTGGTCAGAGGTGTGAACAAACACTTTAAGGACATCGACAAGTTTTTCCAGTTGTTTGGCAACCTTACTTATCATTTCAGGTGTTGTTTTTACTACAAGTGTAAGAAGCTGTACTCCTTTCACGGCAGATTCTGAAGCAGTTATACTTTCAATATTTATCTGCCGCCGAGTGAAAATTATGGTAATCTGGTTAAGGATACCTATATGATCCTCGCTGAAAAGTGAAATTGTATATTCCTGTTTCTTCATTGTCATTTTCTTTTTCTCTGCGTTCCTCTGTGTCTCCTCAGTGGACCACTGTGAAACAAAATGGATGTTTTAAAGTAACACAGGGTTCCACTGAGGAAGCACTGAGTTACACAGAGTGTTTCATGATTTGTAATTTAATCTTATTTCTGATACTGATGCTCCTGGTTCCACCATTGGAAGAACATTCGCTTCCTTCTCAATGGAAATATCAAGTATATATGGGCCTTCTGCGTTCAACATCTCCTGAATAGAACTCTTCAGCTCATCTCTTTCAAGTACTCTTTTCCCTTGGATTCCATATCCGTCTGCTATCTTGATAAAATCTGGATTTACCAGCTCTGTTGATGCATATCTTTTATTAA
>CAZTXH010000056.1:0-9908 GCA_964617415.1 uncultured Rikenellaceae bacterium
TTTCAAGGCTACGCAGGAACAAATCTGTCTGGATATAGTCTGCACCGAATATTTCAGAGAGCCGGCCGGTTGTTGCTCTCCTTATAAGATCCATCTGCCATAGTCTTTCCTGTGCCATAATATAACCTGTGGCAAAATAGAGGTCATGCTCATTTTCTGCATACAAATGAGGCATACCTCTTTCATCCCGGTATACGGTTACCTCTTCAGTAAGTCCTGTAAGAGTAATCTCTCCTTCATATTGCGGCAGTGCACCCTTTTTAATTCCACTAATTATTATTAATCCCACAATAACTGCCAATACTATCAGAGTTACAAGTAAGTAAACGATTGTTTTAAATATTTTCATGGATAAGGATTTTAATAATACTAATATACGATTTTAACAGAATCATCAGCATCTGACTCCTCTGAGACCTGATGTGCAATTTCTGCATATTCCTATACTTTGACGTAATGTGAGGATTCTCTCCCTGAATTTTCTGTATTCCCGGCCTTCCCAGATATCTCTGAAGGATTTTTCATTAAGGTCACCCATTATATGATCAGCATTCTTATCAAAACAGCATGGGACTACTTTCCCATCCCAGGTAATTACCGGATTAAACCATAAACGTGCACATCTATTGGGGAAACTGCTTTTTATTGAATAGATCCCGTTTTTTTTACTGTATCTGGTGAAATGAGGTTTTGAAGACATCCAGGTTTCATAATCTCCCTTGTTAATTATCTGCATCGATTTCAGTTTCAGAGAAGTGTTCATTTCCCGGGCTAAATCCTTAACAGAGGAAATCTGGTGCTCATTCTTCCTGTTTACAAGAAACTGAATTTCAACACTTAACGCTGATGATGACTTTTTCCTGGCGTCAATAATATTTTTAAGGCCATCCAATACTATGGCCAAATTCCCATTGACCCTGTATGATGAATAAGTTTCCTGGTCAGTACCGTCAATTGGGATTATAAGTTTATTTAATCCGGATCCGACAATTCTTTCTGCATTTTCTTTAGAAAGGAAATGACCATTTGTCGATACAATTGTATTTAAATGACGCGATCTCTCCAGGAATGAGAGAAAATCGGGATGCATCATTGATTCACCCTGGAAATAGAGGCTCAGATAAAAAAGATATGGTTCAAGTTCAGTTATAAATTCATCAGACAAACCTAAGTTCATAAAGCCTCGCTTTCTCGTCATCAAACCAGACCCAGAATTACATTCGTGGCAGTTAAGGTTACAATGATTTGTCAGCTCTACTCCTAAAGAGACAGGCATTCCACGTATAAAAGCTGTTCCTGTGGAGACACTCTTTATATATGATATTACAGCATTTAATGCATTAATAGTCCTGACTCTCATGCACAACCTTAGTAAGAATTAATGAAAATTTAAGATAATGAAAATAATTTTGTTAAAATTCATAGGGTATATGAGCATTGTTAAGGTCTTATAAACGAAGAAACAGAAAAGAAAATAATTAATTATTGTATAACTAAATTAAAAATGCCATGAAAACACTGAAAAACATTTCTTTTTATGCAGTGCTTATTGTACTGGCCTTTACTTTTCAGACTCTATCAGGTATTGATAACGCTGAAAGAAAGAAAGGTGACCAACAATCCATTCTTATATTCAAGGGAAAAGTAATAGATGCCGAAACAGGATCACCTCTTGTTTTTGCGACAGTTGCTGTTACTGAATCCAATGTAGCAGTTATTACTAATATTGACGGGGAGTTCACCCTAAAGATTGGAGAATCTCTTGTTACACAGAATCTTGAGATTTCTTATCTTGGATATAAGAACAAAATTGTACCAATAAGTTCTTTGAAAACCAATGGTCATAAAAACAATATCCAGCTCGAATCTGCACCGATTCCTATTAAAGAGATCATTGTAAAACCTCTTGATCCTGATGCAATAATGGCAAGAGCAATTGCCAATATTCGTAAGAATTATGAAACGGTCCCCAATCTTATGACAGCATTTTACAGGGAAACAATCCGCAAGGGACGCTCCTATGTATCTATAGGTGAGGCCGTTATAGAGATATTCAAAGCACCATACAATAGCATTCTACGCTTTGATGCCACACGTATCTATAAAGGCAGAAAGAATACTGATATCGAGAAACTTGATACTCTATTATTCAAACTACAGGGAGGAACAAACAGTGTATTGCAACTTGATATTGCCAAAAACACTGAAGCAATACTTACATCTGAAGCATTCAAGTATTATGATTATTCCCTCTCAAGTGTTATTGAGATCGATGGCAGACCTCATTATATAATAAACTTTATACAAAAACCAACGGTTGAAGAACCATTATTTATGGGTAGTCTTTTTATTGAAATGGATTCATACGCTATCACAGAAGCTGAATTCGGATTTAACCTGTCTGATAAAGAGGCTGCTTCTTCAATGTTTATAAAGAAGAAGCCATTTGGTGTTAAAGTTACTCCTGAAATTGCAACATACCGCACAAAATACCGTGAACAGGATGGTAAATGGTATTTTGCATATTCAAGGGCTGAAGTCAAATTTAAGGTTAAATGGAAGAAAAAGCTTTTCAACAGGTTCTATACAACAATGTCGGAAGTTGCAATTACTGACCGTACTGACCAGGAAGTTATTAAATTTGCAGGTAAGGAAAGAATGAAGTATACTGATATATTTACTGAAGAAGTAAGTGCATTTGTTGATCCTGACTTCTGGGGAGACTATAACGTTATTGAGCCTGACCAGAGTATAGAGTCAGCAATACGCAGGCTTAACAGAAAATTAAAATTCAGCGACAGGGAAGACCTGGCTGCAAAATAGAATAATGACCAGGGAAACTGAAATTATAAGGAGGATCCGCCAGGGTGATGAAGGACAGTTTGAATCACTTTTCAGATCCTCCTATGTTTCCCTGGTTCAATATGCAAAGAGCCTTGTCAGAGATCACGATACTGCAGAAGAGATTGTCCAGGATTTTTTTTTCAGATTCTGGAAAGACAGGGAAAAAATAATAATTGAAAGTTCTTTGAATGGTTATCTTTTCAGGTCGATTCACAACCGGTGCTTACACTGGATTAATCACAACCGCGTTGTTGAGAAACATGCCAAAGAGATGACATATACATCAACTGAAAATACTGAAAACCCTTCAGATATATTTCAGTATAACGAATTACAGTTAAAAATTACAAAGGTAATTGAACGCCTTCCTGAACGATGCGGAAGGATATTCTGCATGAACAGATTCGAGGGATTAAAATATGCAGAAATCGCAGAAAAGCTTTCAGTGTCAATTAAGACGGTAGAAGCTAACATGGGAAAAGCACTTAAAGAGTTTAGAAGAGCATTAACAGAATAATGAAAAAGAAAATGAATACGGATAAATTTACCGACAGAAACTGGGAAGAACTTGCTTCAGCACTGTCGGGAGAAAAAGAGGATAAGTCAGAATTACTTAACCGTTTTCTTGCAGAAGATGGAAGCAATACAAAAGAATTATGGGAAAAACTGGGAGAAATGAACGATGAAAAGGAAATAAATGTTGATAAAGCATGGGATAAAGTCTATTCCAGGATTAATGAATCGGGGCATATAACAGCAAAAACCCAGGGCAGGATTTTCCACATGAGAAACAGATTTATGAAAATAGCAGCTGTAGCTGTGATCCTCCTGAGTATTGGTGTTATTTCGGTATATTTTGCCACTATGAACAAAAAAATTGTCGTGGCTACAACCAATACCGAGCAAAATGTTAAAATAAGTCTCCCGGACGGAAGTAATATATTCCTGAACCGTAATACAGAACTGATTTATCGTGCAAACTTTGGAAAACCAAGAAGACATGTGGCTTTATCGGGAGAAGCATTCTTTGAGATAAGTCACGATCCGTCGAAGTCTTTTACTGTTAATGCCGGGAAAGCAAACATAGAAGTTATTGGGACTTCATTCAATATCATAACCAATAATCCTGATTCTGCCGTTGAGGTTTATGTCGAAACCGGAAAAGTCATGCTCTCCGATAATGCGGGAACGCAGAATATCATAGTTGATCCCGGATATGTAGGAACTATAGATACAGAACTCTCCGGCAAAAAACTAAACGAGAATCCCAATTATATATCATGGAAGACAGATACCCTTGTCTATGACAGTCAGAGACTGGAGATCGTCTTTAAAGATCTCAAACGAGCTTACGATATGGAAATAATTGCAGATGATCCCGGAATTCTTGATGAAACATGGACATCATCAATTGAGAACCAGTCACAGGAAACAATTATCCGATTAATTTGTGCCAGTTTTAATTTGCTTTATACCCGGGATGAAAATGTTTACTATCTTTCAAAAGAATAACGCACGAGAATATAATGTTGTCATTCAATGGCTATATATTAAAAAAGATTCCGGCCATTGTATTATTCGTTATACTGGTCAGCCAACAAGCTGCAGAGTGCCAGAAAAACATACTTGACTCTCTGTTTACATTTAGTTCAGGCCGGTTAAGAACAATCGATGCACTGAATATCATAAGTAAGCAGACCGGATATTCCTTTACCTATGACAGCCGGCTGATTGATCCTGAAATAAAAACTGAGCTTACATTCACCAATATAAGACTGACCGATATTCTCGATAGTATACTCCGGAATGATTCTCTGGTATTCTCAATTATTGATAAATACATCATTATTGCAAAGGATGTTTCTGCTTACGGATCCAAAACCGATACCATTCAGGCATCTGATATCACTTACCTATCCGGAATTTTGATTGATGAAACAAGCGGGGATCCCTTACCATTTGCTACAATAGGATTAAAAAACAAGGGAAGAGGAACTATTACAAACAGTAACGGGGAATTCGGATTGAAAATCACCACCGGCTCCCTTAATGATACTCTTTCTTTCTCATATCTTGGTTTCCTGGGTAAAGAGATACCTGTAAACCAATTTACCGGTAAAAACAAAAGGGTAATATTGACCCGCGAGTTCATACCTATACCTGAAATAATCATCAGGACACAGGTACCACAGGAGATTATATATAAAACCATCTCTGCTATTTCTGATAATTACGGTTCCTCTCCGGCAATGCTTACAGGTTTTTACAGGGAAGGTGTAATGAAAAAAAAAGATCTCCAGGTATATTCCGAAGCTGTTTTACATATTTATAAAAGTTCATATTCTGCAACCATCCTGAGTGACCAGATAAAAGTATTTAAAAGCAGGAAAATTGAAAATGCCGGGATCGATGATACCCTGGCAGTTAGACTTAAAGCAGGGTTAAAAACAAGCCTTCAACTTGATCTGGTAAAACATTCTTTCGATTTCTTAGAAAGAGGATCGATGTCTGATTACAGCTACAGGATAACCGATATCGTAACATATGAAGATGAGGCTGCCTGGGTAATAGATTTTAAACAAAAAGAATATATTGAAGAACCGTTATTCAGGGGAAGTATATATATCAACACTGCCGATTTTGCTATCCTCTATGCTGATTTCGAGCTATATCCCAAATATCTCCAAAAGTTGAAAGATTCTTTCATTTTAAGCTCCTCACGTGGATATTCAACATGGCCTGTATCAGTAAAATACCGGGTGAGCTACCGAAAAATAAATAACAGGTATTTTCTTAACCATGTCAGAGGAGACCTTGAGTTCATCTCTAAACAAAAGAGAAAGTTGTTCAATAGCCGTTTTAAAGTTTTTTTGGAGCTTGCTATTACTGATGCGAATACCGAAAATGTTAACAGGTTTGAAAGGGAGGAGCTTGCCCCTGTACATTCAGTTTTTTCCAGGACCATAACCAGTTATGACCGGAATTTCTGGGGCACACAGGATTTCCTCAAACCAGAGGATAACCTGTTGAAGGAACTTGAAAATATGAATGTGAAACTGCAGGAATTTTCAGAAGAGCCTGATTAACGAAATATAAGGTTTTTAGTACTCATTTATCAATTCATACAAAGGAGTGAGATCCGGAGTCAGAACCACTTCTGTTCTCCTGTTCTTCTGACGGGCATCGGATGTATTACGTGAATCAACAGGCACATATTCGCTTCGTCCTGATGCTGTTAAGCGCTTCGGATCAATTCCTGAATCCTCCAGCAGTGTTCGCACAACAGTTGTTGCCCTCTTCACACTAAGGTCCCAATTATCCTTAAGCTGCCCTCCCCCAGGATTATATGGAACATTATCCGTGTGACCCTCAATAGTAATTTGAATATCCGGGTTTCTTTCAAGAACACCGGCAAGTTTCCTGAGAGCATTTTTCCCCTTGGCATCAATTTCCCAGCTAGCAGATTTAAATAATAATTGTTCTTCAAGAGAAACATATACCTTCCCATTCTTCATGCTAACTGTTAATCCGTTATTTTCAAATCCAAGCAGAGCTTCAGAAACCTTGTTTTTAAGGTCCTGGACAATTTGTTTTTGTGTATCAAGAATTTTTTCTAATTCAAGCATCCTGGCATTTCTCTTTTCCAGCTCGAAAGTAAGTTCATCAAGGGAAGCTTTTTTTGTATCCAGTGTCTTTTCCAGCTGACGGAGCAGGTCTTCCTTGTCCTGAAGGCTGGCCTGTGCAGCCTGAAGTTCTGCAAGAAGTTTTTGTGTTTCCTTAACATTTCCGCGTATCAAATCCTCCTGCGCAGTCTGCAGCTCATTGTATCTGGTTGAAATATTGCTGTAATCCTCCATGGCTTTATCTCTTTGTGCCTTTACAGATTCAATTTCCTCCTGAATTGTGCTTATCTCTTTTTCATATTGAGATATCTTAGCTTCAAGCTCCCTTTTTGCCATCTCAAGATTTATATTTTCGGCTCTGTATTCATCCCTCTCATTCATAAAATGCCTGCTTGTATCTTGCAGGGTTCTGTATTTTTTCCCGGGAACACAGGCCATAGGAAGTAATACCATAAAGAGAAAAGCGGAGATATAGAATATTACTTTTTTCATGTTTAAAAATATTTTATATGAAACAAACATTTATGCTCAATTATTGTTGTCTGAACATAGCTTGACGAGGCAAAATTAAGAAAATCCCGATTATACTTTTGTAAACACCCAGGAATAATAATTGCTATATTTGCTGATAATTTAATGATGAATGACTGCAGAAGAGAGCTTACTGTATAAAATATCATCACCCGAGGATCTCAGAAAGCTTGAACCGGCAGATCTGGTGAAGTTAAGTGCTGAACTGAGACAGTTTATCATAGATGCTGTGAGCACTAATCCCGGCCATTTCGGTGCCAGTCTAGGTGTCGTCGAACTGACTGTAGCTCTTCATTATGTTTTTAACACACCTTACGATAAAATTATCTGGGATGTCGGACATCAGGCTTACGGTCATAAGATCTTAACAGGTCGTCGTGAAAAATTCTCAACCAACAGACAATATAAAGGCATCAGTGGTTTTCCTAAAATGGCTGAAAGTGAGTATGATGCATTCGGAACAGGACATTCATCAACTTCTATATCAGCGGCCCTGGGAATAGCTGTTGCTTCTAAAAGCAAAGGAGAAGATAGAAACGTTGTTGCAGTTATCGGTGATGGTGCTATGACTGCGGGTGAAGCTTTCGAAGGACTTAATAATGCCGGTATTGCCAAATCTGACCTTCTTGTTATCCTGAATGATAATAATATAGCAATCGATCCGAATGTCGGGGCTCTGAAAGAATATCTTCTCGATATTACAACAAGCAAAACATATAACAAGTTTAAAGAAAAGGTCTGGAATATGCTCGGCATATTCGGGAAGAAATTTGGTCCTAAAACGCGTATCCTGGCAGCACAGATCGAGGCAGGATTTAAAAGCACTATCCTCGACAGGAGTAACCTTTTTGAGGGAATGAATTTCAGGTATTTTGGTCCTATCGATGGACATGATGTGATGCATCTGACCAAGGTCCTGGAAGATCTGAAAAGGATCAAGGGCCCCAAGATTCTTCATTGTGTGACGGTAAAGGGCAAGGGTTATATGCATGCCGAAAAAAATCAGACAGCCTTTCATGCACCGGGAAAATTTAATAAAGATACCGGCGAGATCATTAACGTTTCAGATTATGATACATTACCGGCTTACCAGGATGTCTTTGGAAAATCTCTACTCGAACTTGCCCGTTCCAATGAAAAAATTGTCGGGATAACTCCTGCCATGCCTACCAGTTGCTCTTTATATATCATGATGAAAGAGATGCCTGAAAAAACTTTTGATGTCGGGATCGCTGAACAACATGCCGTAACCTTTTCTGCAGGCCTGGCAACACAGGGACTTATCCCCTATTGTAATATATATTCTTCATTCTTACAAAGAGCATATGACCAGGTAATTCACGATGTTGCTCTTCAGAATTTACATGTGATATTTTGTATTGACAGGGGGGGGCTTGTAGGGTCAGATGGTGCAACACATCATGGTTTCTTTGATATTGTCTATATGCGGACTATTCCAAACATGGTTGTAAGTGCACCTATGGATGCTATTGAGCTTAGGAATATAATGTATACCGCACAACTAGAAAAAAATAATTTTCCAATATCGATCCGTTATCCACGCGGTCGAGGTCTCACTTCTGACTGGAAAAGACCATTCGAAGAGATTGAGATTGGCAAAGCAAGAAAACTAAGCGATGGTAAACATATAGCGGTATTAAGTATCGGAAATCCCGGAAATGATGTTAAGGCAGTAGTTAAAAAACTTGAAAAGGAATCTATCTCAATTTGCCACTGGGATATGAGGTTTGCTACTCCTATTGATAAGGAGGCTCTTCACACAGTATTTAAGAAATTCGAAAAAATAATAACCATTGAAGATGGCATTCTTAAAGGAGGATTTGGCAGTGCTGTTATCGAATTTATGAGTGACAACTCCTATAGTGCTGAAGTTAAGCGCCTTGGCGTTCCCGATTATTTTGTTGAACAGGGAACACAGGAGGAGCTGTATCACGAATGTGGTTATGATGCTGAAGGTATTGAACGGACAATAAGGGAAATGTTGAAAAAATAATTATGAAAAAAATTCTGCTTTTGAGTTTGATGACACTGTTTCTGCTTTCATGCAGTTATCGTAAGAGAGAGAACTGGATACAGCTTTTTAATGGTAAAGATCTTACCGGATGGGAGATAAAGATCAAAGGTTCACCTCTCGGAGAAAATTACAGGAACACTTTTCGGGTTGAGAATAATACTCTTAAGGTATGTTATGATCAGTATGGAAAGTTCAATTCTGAGTTTGGCCATATCTACTATAAGGAATCCTTCTCAAAATATAAAGTAAGAGTTGAGTACCGGTTTGTAGGGGATCAGTGCCCTGAAGGTCCATCATGGGCTTTCAGAAATAACGGCATTATGTTTCATTGCCAGTCTCCTGAATCAATCGGACTCAACCAGGATTTTCCTGTTTCAGTTGAGGCACAACTTCTTGGCGGTGATGGTATTTCCGAACGGCCTACTATGAATGTATGTACTCCAGGCACTAACATTGTTATTGATACAAGTCTTGTAACTCAACATTGCACTAACTCAAAATCTAAAACATATCATGGTAATATTTGGGTTACGGCCGAACTTGTAGTGTATGGCGATAGTATAATTCACCACATTGTGAATGGCGATACAGTGCTTACTTACTCCAAACCTCAGATTGGTGGTGATAATATGCCAGAGGATTATGCTGTACCCAATGGCACTCCGGTGAAAGAGGGTTACATTGCATTACAGGCAGAGAGCCACCCAACTGAATTCAGGAAGGTGGAGCTGCTGGTGTTAAAATGACCCCTCTGTCATTCGATTCACTCATGACATCTCCCCTGAAGGCCTGCCTGCGAGCCATCGCCAAAGGCTTTGGCCGCCGGTGACCGGCAGGCAGGGGAGCTAAATTGTATTTTTTCAGACGGTTTGTTA
>CAZTXH010000057.1:0-9902 GCA_964617415.1 uncultured Rikenellaceae bacterium
TATCCAGCCTAGGTATATGCCAAAAGAGGCCTTTATAATCCCGAAAGGAAGATCGCGGATCTGTATATTTATATAGATAAGTGTGATAAGCAGACCTGCCATTACCAGCAAACTCAAAGGCAGCCGCTGATAGTGCCATGTAACTATCCATAATGCGTTCAATATACACGATATGGCAAATAACCATCCTATGTTTCCGATAACAACCTGGTCTTTAGCCGTAAACTGTACTATCGTGTATACGGCAAGAAGCAGGTATATCACTCCCCAGATAGAAAAAGTTATTCCTGCCGGGACAAAAAGGTTTGGCAAGGCGTCCGATAACTGTCCTGTTGTCTTATTATTAAGAGGTAGTGCATTGGCAAGATAGTTCATCACGATCATACCAGCGAAGAATATGATATTCAAATATTTAATCATAGCAGTATAAAATTTAATATAGTTACAAAATCAGTTACAGAAACAAATGAATATATAAAAATAGCCTTATTTTCAACTACTCACAAACTATAATTATATTCTCTTTTTATCAATAACATACAAAATCCGGATCAGGATTAAATTAATACTATTGATACTCATTTTTAATAACCTTGTTTGCAGTAAATGGTTTAATATTTTTCTATTTTTGATAATAGAATCAGCCAGTGGTTGAAAAAATAATCAGCTATGAGTACCGTAAAACAAACGACAGGTCCTATCCTTCCGGGAAGGGTGACTTCTGTCGATTTCTTCCGTGGATTAACAATGTTTCTCCTTGCAGGTGAAGCCGCGCACCTCTACTCACACCTTATGGATGTTGACAGTACAGTCGTACAATTCATTGGAAATCAATTTCATCACCATGAATGGCACGGTTTGCACTTCTGGGATCTTATACAGCCTTTCTTCATGTTTATAGTTGGAGTGGCTATACCCTTTGCTGTTGCCAACAGGTTGAAGAAAGGACAAACAAACAGGCAAATAACCATTCATGCAATAAAACGTTCATTCATATTGCTCTTTCTGGGATGGGCACTCTATTTTGTCGCTGCCGGACATCTTGTATTCAGGTTTCAGAACGTACTGGCACAGCTTGGTATAACCTACCTGGTTGCTTTCCTGATAATGAAAAAAAGTTACAGGTTCCAGATTATATTTACTCTCATCATACTTCTTTTTATCGATCTCGCTTACCGTTTCTTCCCGGTTGAGGGATTTAACAATCCGTGGGTAAACTATGAAAACCTGGGGGCTTGGTTTAATAATAAAATCGAAGGTGTTGACAAAGCAAGCGAATGGGCTACCCTGAACTTTGTTTCAACAACTGCCCATACGGTGTGGGGTGTACTCTGTGGCAAACTGCTGATGAGCGAAAGATCAGCCACAAATAAGATCCGGATACTGATAATTGCAGGAGTATCAGCACTAGTAGCCGGGTATGCTCTCGACTGGCTGAATATAACTCCGATAATCAAGAAGATAGCAACCGTATCATTTGTATTTGCCAGCGGAGGATGGACCATACTGGCCCTCGCTTTCTGTTACTGGCTCATCGATATAAAAAAGAAATTTATCAGTGGATCAAAGATCTTCATCATTGTCGGAATGAACTGCATTTTCATCTATTTGTTTTTTGAAGCAGGTGGTGCACGATGGCTAAGCAGAATCATAGAACCCTTTGGAACCCTTCTCTTTGGCTGGGCAGGTGAGCTTACAGTAGCAATAATCACAAGTCTGACAGTATGGGCAGCTATGTGGTATATGTGTTATTGGTTATATAAGAATAAATTATTTATTAAGATATAGGCGTAATATCATTAGGGCATTAGGGCGTTAGGGTGTTATGGCACTGTGCCTTTACGCCATTGTGCCACCGGCTTTATACAACTTAACCTTCATGGCTGAAGGTCCTTTGGGTCCCTTACCCAGTTCAAAAACCACAGTATCATTCTCCTTTACAGGTTCGAGCAGGTTTTTCACATGAACGAATATACTTTGTTTCGATTCATTATCACGTATAAAACCATAACCTTTTGATTCATTGAGAAAAGTGAGTACACCCTTACGTATATAACCAGGGTCAGTATCAGAATCATCCCTGGTCATATCAAGGTCAATATCTTCAGCTTTAATGTCAGATTTTTTATCAGGATCGGGAGGGGTGGATGTTATCATACCATATTCATCAACATAGGCTATCATATCGTCGAAACTGTTCTTTTTACCCTCTTCTCTCTTCTTTGCCCGCTTTTCTTCTTTCTTTTTTCGCTTCTTTTCCTTTTTGTTTCTTACTTCTCTCTTATTAAATGTTTCCTGCGATCGACTCATAAATTTATTTTAGTTACTAACTGTTTATAACAACCAGAATAGCTCCCCGAAATGGTGGTTCACAAAGAATAACTAACCTGATGATTGATTAGCAGACGAATGCGAAATATCCTGAAGCTGAATCTTCATCAAAGATAAGAAAATTCCGGGAATAACCTCTCTTCACTTTTGGCGAAGGCAGGTTGTTGGTTTGACAATGCCTGAATAGCGTTGATTTTTTTGTTATTGATTTAACTATCCTGTAATTGTGGTTTTATCTCCTTGTGGACAATGTTATAAAATCGTTTTGTGGAAATATAGTGGTCGGCAAGAACTTTCCCATTAAAGATCATATTAAACACACTATAGATCGAAGGAGCATTTTGTGCCTGTTCTGATGTTCTAACCTCAATGATCTCAGGATTCAAATTTTCTTCTTCAAGGATTGGCTTTATCTCTTCAATAGATCGGGCAACCCATGGACACTGCCGTGAATAAATGATTGTCAGACCTTTATGGTTTTTGAGCATCTCAGTGTTTACATTGAATGATGGAAAAGCACTCTCTTTGAATTGTTTTACCATCAACTGATCATTCCCATAATCGGCAACGACATCATATCCATTCTTCAGAAATACTTTTCTATTAGCTATAAATGAACCATTACTAGTCACAACAGCAACACCATTCATCTCTTTTGCATCTTTTTCTGCTTCTTTAATCAGCAGGCTTCCTAATCCCTGATGCTGGTATTTTTTCCCGTAGATCCAGAGGCAATGGATAAACATATAATTTTTTGCAGATACGGCTCTCCAGCAATATTCCCCGGGGACATACTCAATAAATCCGACGGATCTTTTCTCTCCTTCAACATATAGGATAATGATTCTCAATCCTTTTTCATACTGTTCAATAAACCATTCTACTTTTCTATTGTAATATTCATGCTTTGGATTAATAAAACATATTGCCTGTGGATGCTCTTTATAATTTTCCGGTGTCACCCTCACCATTTTATATGGTATGTTCATAATACGATTGTAAATTAAATTTCACTATTTAATATCAAAGATCTATCGATAGTACTAAATATATTTTGATAAATATCGAGTTATTTTTTCCATTGTCAATTTACATTTTTTAATTTTTTTCATCAAATAAGTTTATACTTACCATTCTCGTGTTAAATTTACGCTGGAAAAACATCTGAAACATTATAATGGTAAAATATTCTCTCGATAAAAACAAGATCAAAGTTCTTTTGCTGGAAGGTATCCATGAAAATGCAATCCGGTATTTCAATGAAAATAACTATAGTAATATCGAATGTTATAAAGAAACCTTATCATCTCAGAAGCTGGAAGAAAAGTTAAAACAGGCTCATATTATTGGTATCAGAAGCCGGACAGAACTCAGTAAGGATTTGATTACAAAAGCCCCGAAGCTGTTTGCCATAGGTTGCTTCAGTATTGGTACGAACCAGGTAGATATCCAGGATGCCAAGATGATGGGTATACCGGTATTCAATGCACCCTTTTCCAATACCCGTTCTGTTGCTGAAATGGTTATTGCTGAGTGTATTATGCTGATGAGAGGCATCCCTGAAAAGAGTGTTCTTGCACACAATAAAATATGGAAGAAATCTGCCAGGAATTCAGTTGAGGTACGAGGTAAAAACCTTGGAATTGTCGGATACGGCCATATTGGCTCTCAGGTATCAATACTTGCGGAGAATCTTGGTATGAATGTTTTTTACTACGACATTGTAAAAAAATTGAGTCTTGGCAATGCAACACCGGTAGCCTCTCTTGAGGAATTGCTGAAGATCTCCGATACGGTAACTCTTCATGTCCCCTCCACTGAACTGACAAGGAATATGATCTCGGTAAAACAGGTCGCACAGATGAAAAAAGGTGCCTGCCTGATAAATGCCTCACGAGGCGATGTTGTTGATTATAAGGCAGTTGCCGATGGATTACGCTCTCAACACCTGGCCGGTGCAGCTGCTGATGTATTTCCCGGAGAACCGGCTTCGAATGGTGAACCATTTGTAAATGAGCTGCAGGAATTTAACAATGTGATACTTACACCACATATAGGAGGAAGTACTCGGGAAGCCCAAGCCAATATCAGTATTGAGGTGGCTGAAAAACTTGTTAAATACAGTGATACAGGCTCTACCATAGGAGCAGTGAACTTTGTCGAGATCTCATTACAACCCAATGCCTCAACACAGAGGTTCCTGCATATTCATAGGAATGTTCCGGGTGTCCTTCGCGAAGTAAATAATTGTTTCTCTTCACGGGATATCAATATTTCTGCTGAATACCTGCAGACCGATGTCGACATAGGTTATGTCATCATCGAAACAGACAGTGAACTCGATGCGTCAGTCATACAAGAACTGAAGAATATTCCGCATACTATCCGGACCAGGATTTTATATTAGTTATGCAGTCATGTGTTCGTACTTTATAATCACGATATGTAATTACATTTTATTTATCTTTTCATTAAGCTCATCAATCTGCGATTGAAGAGATTCAATAAGTTCCTGCTGTTCCTTTATTGCTTCTACCAATACTGCACTTACCTGCCCATAGGTAAGGCTTTTATATCCTCGACTATCTGTTACCACAAATTCGGGAAAAACCTTTTCGACATCCTGGGCTATAAATCCAATTTGTTGCGTACTGGAATTATCATTGATGAATCTAAACCTTCTGCCCTGAAGTTTAAGAACATCTGAAAGGACATCTGAAAGAGATTCTATGTCTTTTTTAAGCCTTGCATCTGATGTATGAGACCAGCCTTGATCTGAATATGTTCCAATCGTTGTTCCACTATTTACTGTAAGTTTTGCAATAGGATCAACTTCTCCGATTCCTACGTTACCTTGTGGAGTTATCGATATTGCTGTAAGAGCATTTGTACAATCTCCTGTATAACCGTTTATACCACAATGAGGATTGGTGCTATTGGTTGCATAACCAATTGAAAAGTAACCGTTTTGTCCTCCACCCAGGTTCCACTGGTGGGTTGTTGTTTCGACATTATCATAGTTCCAGAAACCGAGAGTGGCACCGTGATTATCATTACCGGTTGAGCCAATGATTAAGTTCGGGAAGCCGCCTGTAAGCAACAGAGTCGTACGATCGTTGCCATCAGATACTATACCGGTACCCAGAAAAGGCACAGTACCATCAATATGAAGCGTCTGTGACGGATCATCTGTTCCGATACCCACTTTACCGTCATTGTAATAGATGTTACTTCCGTTTTTCAGCCATGTGTCACCTATCGACAGCTGTCCTGCAATATCCGAATAAAATGAATAGGGAACACTTAACAACTGGCTCGTACCTGTAATTGTATATGTTGTTCCTCCTGTCGGATCAGTTTCAGTTTTGACATAATAGGCGTCCGAACTCCAGTCGATGGCGGAAAAGTCACCTTCCAAAACTGAGCCTCCTCCAATTTCGATAGTCACAAGTCCGTTTGCATTGGTAGTCGTAGTATGGGTCTCCCTAAAGACAATAGTGCCTGGTAGCGGACCCTCTAATATGCTTATTTGCATACCGACCTGAGTCGAAACCACAAGTTGATTACTGTTATCTCTGATTACTGCCTGATAGCTTATATTTTCAGGTGATTGTGCCAGCAATAGTGTACATAATAATACTGCTGCTGTAAATACAAGGATTTTTTTCATGATTATTAGTATTTGATGATTTTAAATGTTTTTATCTCTTTATTGTCGCATGTAACTTTAAGGAAATATATCCCCGGTATTATTCCTGCCATGGGGATAAGTGTTTCATTCTCTTTGATTTCCTTCATGATTAATGGTATGCCATTAATATCATATAGAAACGCAACGCATTGCGTTTTTATATCACCATTAATATTAAGTATAAGAAAATCATCTGCTGGATTGGGATAGGTCTTCACTTCCAGTAATAATTCAACGGCATCAGCAACTTCAGTAATAACCGATATTTCATAGGGCTGTTGAACTCCCTCTGCTACAGATCCTGTGGCTATATCAATATTGGTTTTATAAAAAACCTGCCCGATTGAACCGCTGACTGTACCACCTGCCCCGCTTGCATCACCACCACCGGCAGAAATAGTACTCTGCGCCTGTAAAGAAAACCCATACAGGAACATAAAAAATGCTGTAATTGTGATTGTTAATATTTTCATAAGTTTATTAAATTGTAGAATAACCTGATTCAGATTCAGATTGAATTTAGATTTAATATTAATGTTACAGAAATGTTTAATGAAACTTTGTTCATAGTAAAGCTGGCGATAAACTACTTATTTTCTGTTATTTAGTAAGTATGCGAATTATTTTTCCTAACGAATTTAGGAATTATACTAATTCAAGTCAAATTTATTTGATCTCATAAAACAACCAATAACCAATTATGGCGATCTTTTCCAGAAGTTGTCGGCCTGAATTTCACTAAGAAACCTGAAATCATTTTTATTTGTGATTATGTAAAATATACTTTACATTTGGTAAAAATTAATTAACATATTTTTTTATGTAAATAATAATTTGTTCATATCTTGACACCGGATTCATAAATACATATATAATCATGTTAAAAAATTACTTTGTCTCAGCTTACAGGAGTATTATCAACAATAAATTTTATTCAATCCTGAACATTTTTGGTCCAGCAATAGGTATAACCTGTGCTATACTCATCCTGTTGTATGTTAAGGAGGAGCTTACATTTGACAAGCATTTCAGTAACTATGACCGTATTTACAGGCTTGAGAGTGATTTTAATATTTCCGGGAAACCTACCCTGGCAGGTCTTACCCCAATTCCTATGGCCCCTACCCTGAAAGATGAATATCCCGAGATCAAAGAATTCACACGGTTTGCAGGTTTTGGCATTTCGGACATACTATTTACATATAATGATCTCAAATTCTTTGAAGATCAGCTCTACTTTGTAGATTCCACTATCTTCAAGGTTCTCGACTATGATTTTATTCTTGGTTCTCCTGATGATGCACTGAATGAACCAAATACTATTGTAATAACCGAAAGCTTTGCCTCAAAATATTTTGGCAGCGAAAATCCGATTGGAGAAGTATTGAATTCCAGTAATTTCGGCGACTTCCGTGTTACCGGGGTAATCAAAGATGTTCCTGCAAATTCTCATCTGAAATTCGATTGTCTCCTTTCAATGGCAACGATTGTAGAATTGACCGGTGTCGACAATTTCAATTCCAGAAGTGCTCCCTCATTCTGGAATATCTCAGCCTTCAGCTATATACTTCTTGATGAAAACGCAAGCATTGAAACTCTGCTTGACAAGTTCTCCGGTTTTTATGATAAGTATATGAGCGCCCTGGGAAACCAGATAAATGCAACTTTCAGGCTTATGGCCACCAGGATCGATAAGGTTCATTTCGGAGCAAAACTGGAATTTGACCTGCCTACAGGTAATATCAGTTATATTCTGATTTTCTCGCTGGTAGGTGTCTTTATGCTCCTCATCGCCAGCCTCAACTACATGAATATGGCCACTGCCCGGTCGACAAACCGTGCAAAAGAAGTTGGAATACGTAAGGTGGTAGGTGCCGGGAAAGGATACCTGATACGGCAATTTATAAGCGAATCGATGGTACTGGTTGTTATTGCCCTGATACTTGCGCTGATAGCAACGATGTTCATCCTTCCCTCATTTAACGTCCTTACAGATAAAGCATTAAAAATAGGGAGCCTGTTTGAACCGGTCACATTTATCTTAATATTATTGATAGCACTGTTTGTAGGATTGGTCTCGGGAAGCTATCCTGCTTTTTTCCTTTCCTCTTTTTCACCTGTTGAAGTGCTTCAGAGTAATGTAAACCCCCGCCAGGGAAAAGGAATACTGAGAAAAATACTTGTGGTTTTCCAGTTCGCTATTTCGGGTGCCCTTATAATATGTACTATAATAGTATCGGGACAGCAAAGGTATATCCGAAATAAGGATCTCGGGATGAATAAAGACAATGTAATGATCATTCCTTTGAGAGATACTGCTTTTATTAACACAAATAAGATTCCGACCTTTAAAGATGAGATGTTAAAACTACCTGAAATTACGGGTGTGGCATCATCACAACTTGTTCCTCCCCTGATGGCCAGCAAGGTGGTCTTTTGGATTGAGAAGGACAGCAATATGGTAGAGCTGGCTACAAGCGTTTCAGCAGTCGATCATGATTTCATAGATGTGATGCAGATGACAATCGTGGAGGGAAGGAATTTTGACAGGTCAATGACATCAGATGCAACACAAGCCTTCATTGTTAATAAAGCAGCAGTTAAATCATTTGGTTGGGGAGATAACCCCATCGGAAAAAGGGTTCAGTTTGGCTTAGATCCGAATACCGGTCAGGCTCAGCGGGATGGGACTGTGATAGGTGTAGTAAAAGATTTCCATTTTACATCAATACATAATGCGATTGAACCTTTTATTTTTATTCTGAACGTGGTAAATCAATATTTATATGTCAGGATCAGCAGCGACAATGTACCTGCAACTGTCGAAAAGGTGAAAAATATATATGATGACCTGGGAAGCACACTGCCTTTTAATTACTTCTTTTTCGGAGAGAGGATAAATGAGATGTATACTGCTGAAAATAAGCTTAATTCGCTTTTCAATATATTCTCGATAATGACGATCTTCATTGCATGTCTTGGCTTGCTGGGACTTGCATCGTATGTTACCGAACAGCGTTCCAGGGAGATCGGGCTACGTAAGATAATGGGTGCCAGTGTAACCCAGATTGTACAGCTCCTCAATAAAAATTTTCTTGTGCTGGTACTTATCTCCAACCTGGTCTCATGGCCGGTATCATTTTATGCGATGGATAAATGGTTAGAGGACTTTGCCTATCACATGAAATTTGGATTATCGCCATTTGTATGGAATACTCTTATTGCATTTGTCGTATCACTGGTGATCACCCTTATAGTTGCTCTTGTCACAATAAGTTTTATTTCAATAAAGGCAGCACACGCGAATCCGGTGAATACTGTTACGAGGGAATAGTGTATATAGCGTGTAGCGTTCAGCGTGTAGCGTGTAGCGTGTCCTTGATACAACGTACTGAAAGGCCCTCATAAAGGCCTTTTGTGCCACGGTATATTCTGGAAGAATTGTAATCGAGCTGACGTACCCAGGCATAATCGCCACGTAACGAAGTAGACCAGAACCTGGTACCTGTACCGAGGTTCTTGAAATAGCCGGCACCATCGCGCCAGCCTGACGGCAATGCACAGAAACCGTTTTCATCAGTTGAACCGGTGTTGGGACTTTCCCAGTACTGGGTTCCTGCATGTTTCAGCTTACCGCCTTCATTTGTTCCCCTCCAATCCTCTAAATCGACTTCCGTCCCGCTCATGCCGAGAAACATCTCCAGCTCTTTCCACTCACTATCACTCGGCAAATGCCAGCCATCAGGACAAACACCCTGAATATAACCCGGTTCAATTTCATCTTCTCCCATAATATGCATCGCTGCCGGCCATGTATAAAGTGCTCCATAGATAGTCCCGGTGGCTGCATAGTTCTCATACCAGCAATATGCCTGTGTAT
>CAZTXH010000058.1:0-4198 GCA_964617415.1 uncultured Rikenellaceae bacterium
CAGAGATAATCATCGGCAAACAACGAAACGGTCCAACCGGAACGGTGGAATTAACGGAAATAAATTACAGCTTATGGTCAAATCTATGGAAGGCCCCTGGGGAACAGGATCCAAACAGGCTATCAGCCTTATCTTTGAAGAAAAAGTATGGGCTCTTTTTGGTTCCCATGATGGACGAAATGCCCATCTTGTGGAACAGGCCGGAACAAAAGCTCAGGTTGTATTCCTGTCGGCCTGGTCAGCCGATCCAACATTATCCCAGGCATTCGTTCCATGGTTCTATAACTGCGTACCAAATGATTTTCAACAGGCAGAATCACTGGTTGAAGAAATATATAATAAGAGAAAGCTGACCCATGTTGTTACCATCTCTGATGATGAATATGACTCAAACCTTGCCTATGTTAATTTTTTAAGAAAAATAGAACTGGATGAAAAAAGTGAACCTGTTAATTTTACTTATGAAAATTACTGTGAAAATTTATACAGATTAATTGAGGAGATAGAATTGGAGCATGCTGATTGTATTGTTCTGTTTTGTAATCCATTAATCTCTTTTAGGATATTCCGGGAAATAAAGAAGAGAGAGATGCCACAGCCTCTTTTCGGTTCTCTCAATCTCCTGAATGAGGATATGTTGTCAGAACAGGAGTTAAATGAATATAATAATGCACTATTGATTCCATCACCAGCCTGGATAAAAACAAAGATTATCAGCTTTAAAAAGAAATATAAAGAGACATATGATAAAGAGCCCGGAATGGTCGCTGCTTATGCCTTCGATGGCATTAATCTGCTCGTTGAAGCTTTCAAAAATGCAGGCAGCCCTGATCGTGAGAAAATACAACATGCATTAACCGAAATTCATTATGAAGGTATTACTGGTCCGATTCGTTTTGATGATAAAGGAAACCGGCTTGGACCATATTATATAGTTAATGTAAATAATGGCATTCCAGCTCTTGCTGACAATTAATAAACTAAATGATTGTGTGTACTGGAATATATCGATAAACCGGTACATATATTAAGGTAAATAATCATGTCATGCCCTTAAATTTTCTATTTTTGACGTTATGAAGAACTATAGCATTATATTATTTGCACTGCTCTGTTTATTTCAGCTACCAGGCTGTAAAAACGGGGAATCAAAAAGGGTACAGAAACAAGCAGACCTTATATCCACAAGAACTCTTGGTCTGGCATATCTTGAGGAATTCAAGCTTGAAGAGGCAGAGAAAGAATTTCTGAAACTAATAAAAATGGCTCCGAAAGAGAAACTGGGGTATGCTAACCTGGGCTTGACATATTTACGAATGGCAAAATATGATGAAGCTGAAAAACAGCTTTTTAAAGCGATAGAGATTGATCCTGAAGACCCTGATATTAGACTGATACTCTCTACTGTATATCAGATGAATGATGAACAGGATAAAGCAATTCAACAACTCAAAGAAGCACTTCAGTATTCTCCGGGACATGTAAAAACTTTATACAACCTCACTGAAGTATATTCAACACGGTCAGATGATGAATCTAAGAAGCTGAGAGAAGAATACATGCTTCAGCTTATCGAAAAAGCACCTGCCAATTTAGTGCTACGTCTTAACCTGACCGATATCTTTATCCGGCAGGGGAGTTATGATAAGGCTCTTGAACAAATGGAGATAATTCATAAACAGTTTCCTGAATTTCATGAAGATGCAAATGAGTATTTTAAAAAGACCGTGTCAATACTTCAAAGTCCCGATAGAACTGATGCATTAAGTACATTTATAATATTTCATAATTTTCTTAAAGTCACTACTCCCTACCAGGCAGGTATAAACGATCTGAAAGGCCCGGGAGGAGCTTTGATAGGATTTCCATTAATAACATTTGAACAACAGGCTTTTAGAAAAGAGACAGAGTATAAATCGATCCTCGATGCAATTGATTTTACTGATGTTACAACTTCGGCGGGACTTGATATAGCCGGGAATAATCAGGAGGAACAAACAACAGCTATCGAAACAGCTGATTATGACGGCGATGGTGATATTGATATTTATATTAGCACCTGGGATAACCGTCTTAATAACGGAAAACATTTCCTGTTCAATAATGAAATGGGCAGGTTTAAAGATGTATCGGCTGAAGCGGGTTTAGACCATTCGGGTAAAGAATCTGATGCATTATTTGCCGATTATGATAATGACGGATATCTGGATCTTTATATTGTCAAAGAGGAAGACAATATCCTATACAGGAACAACGGTTCGGGATTATTTTCAGATGTGACAAGAAAATCAGGAACAAGAAACCGGGGAAATGGGAACAAGGCTCTTTTTGTTGATCTTGATCATGATGGGGATCTTGACCTCTTTATAGCAGAAAAAGGTCTTAACAAGGTCTACAGAAATAATTCTGATGGTACTTTTAATGACCTGACAATCCAAATGGGCTTGTCAGGTAAAGATATAAACAGCCGGGGAACTGTATTCGGTGATTTCGATGAGGATGGAGATATTGATCTTCTGGTCGTGAATGATGATGAAGGGAACAACCTTTTTTCAAATCAACGGCAGGGAATCTTCAAAGATATTGCTGCAGAAGCAAATCTCCAAAGCGAAACGGGTTCATCTGCAGTAGCCGCCGGTGACTATAACAATGATGGCTATCTCGATCTCTTTATGGCCTCAACAAACAGTAAAGATCATGCTTTATATACTAATATGCGAAATGGTACCTTCATGAAAAATGATGAGAATAATACTTTATATGCCTCACTTCATGACATCATGATTCATGATGTAGTGTTCATAGATTTCGATAATGACGGTCATCTCGACCTTTGTACAGCCGGAAAACAATATGATGATAACGGCAGGGGTCTATTGCTTTTTCATAATGACGGAAATGCTGTTTTTACAGATGTTTCAAATATTTTACCTGAAGATATAAAATCAGCAAACAAGATAAAGATTTTTGATTATAATGATGATGGTGACCTTGACATAATATTTACCGGATTAACGGGAGGTGTATCCCTTTTAAGAAATAACGGAGGAAACATCGGCCATTATATCAAGATGAAGCTTGTAGGACTAAAAGCAGGGAGTGCAAAGAATAACTACTTCGGGATCGGTGCAAAAGTAGAATTGCGTGCCGGGGACCTTTTTCAGACCAAGATTGTCACAAATCCAGAGATTCATTTTGGAATAGGCAACCGTTCCAAAGCTGATGTAATACGCATAACATGGACAAACGGGATACCACAAAATATGTTCTTCCCCGAATCCGACCAAGACCTTGTAGAGGCACAGATGCTCAAAGGATCATGTCCTTTTCTTTATACATGGAATGGAGACGAATATATATTTGTAAAGGATATACTGTGGAGAAGTGCTCTCGGTATGCCTATGGGAATTATGGGAGGAACTACAACCTATGCCTTTGCTGATGCTTCTGATGATTATATTAAAATACCAGGTAAATGCCTTAAAGCCCGGAATGGGGAGTATTCCATGCAGGTTACCTGTGAATTGTGGGAAACAATCTATATTGATGAACTGGAACTGGTTATCGTGGATCATCCCGATTCAGTTGGAATATACGTCGATGAGAAATTCTCACCACCACCATTCCCGGGAATTCAGATATATAAAACAACACATGAACACCTCCCCGTTTCTGCAACAGACACCCATGGTAATGATGTTTTGCAATATATTTCAGAATTAGACGATACTTATATTACAAGTTTCATGCCCGACAAATATCAGGGTATAACAGAAATGCAGGACCTTATCCTGGACCTGGGTGAATTTGATGATTCTGAATACATTTATCTTTTCCTCCAGGGCTGGATATTCCCTACTGATGCCAGTATAAACTTTGCACTCTCACAGTCACAATCTTTAAAAGTTATATCACCATATTTACAGGTTGCTGATAAAAACGGAAGATGGATCACAGTCATTGAAAATATAGGATTCCCCATGGGTAAAGATAAAACGGTTGTTGCTGATTTGACAGGTAAATTCCTATCATCCGACCACCGTGTAAGAATAAAAACCAACATGGAAATATACTGGGATCGTATATTCTATTCTGTTGGCGAACCTGATGTTCCTGTTACTCTCAATGTATTGCAAGCCTTTTCGGCTGATCTTCATTACAGGGGATTTTCACGAACATACAGAAAGGGAGGAAGGTA
>CAZTXH010000058.1:4208-9782 GCA_964617415.1 uncultured Rikenellaceae bacterium
ACACTGGTTCGATTACTCTCAGGTCAGTACCAACCAGAAATTCAGGGATCTGATCGGATATTATACCAGGTTCGGTGATGTTCTTCCACTTATTGAATCATCCGATAATAAATATGTAATAACAAATGCCGGTGATGAAGTCACTGTTAAATTCAGTGAAAAAGATCTACCTGAGTCGAAGGAGGGCTGGATAAGAGATTTTCTTATACATAGCGTGGGATGGGTAAAAGACGGCGATATGAACACTGCACTGGGAAATATTGTCACTCCACTTCCCTTTCATGGCATAAAAAACTATCCTCCTTCTGAAACAGACATATACCCCGACGACCCTGATCTTGAGGAATATAACAAGGAATACAATACAAGGTATGTGTCAACTGAAGGTTTTGTGAATGCAATAAAAGAATATGAAAAAAAATAATCTAAAATCATATTTGTCAAAACCTGGCAATATTCTTTTTCAGCCTTTGCGGTTAAAAATAATTATTATTGTATTCATCATTGCCGTCTCGTTTACCCTGACCGATCAGAATTCCGTAGTAAAATATAAAGATATTACAAAACGTTCCAGGTTTGACTTCAAATATACCTTTGGTGATTATCATTATGAGAATATACTTGAAAGCAGCGGGTCAGGGATCACTATTTTCGATTATAACAACGACCAGTTAATGGATATATTCATGATGAATGGTACCTATATTGAAGGTATCTCCAGCGAGGATGGAATTGTTTTCAGGGATACAAGAGATAAGCTATATAAAAATAATGGAGACGGGACCTTCACTGAAGTTGCTCCTGAAGCAGGAGTGGATGATCCTACCTGGAGCATGGCTGCCGGAGCTATTGATTATGATAATGATGGCGATGAGGATCTATACCTGCTTAATTACGGTCCCAACATCTTCTACAGAAACAATGGCAACGGAACATTTACGGATATCACTGACAAGGTTGGACTAAAAGGCCCTGACATGCTCAATGGTTTTTTAAAATGGAGTATCGGAGTTTCATTCCTCGATTTTAACCGCGACAACTTGTTGGATGCCATGGTTGGTAACTTCCTGGCTTTTGATTCAAAATATGTTTCAACAATAACCCCGGGCATGATGCCTCATCCTTCAGAATATATGGGCCAGGCTTCAATGTTGTATGAGCAACAGCCGGATGGAACATTCATTGATGTTACAGAAGAGAACAACCTCTATTATCCAGATTCAAAATGCATGGGGCTTACTGTATATGATTTTGACGATGATGGTGATCTCGATATTTTCCAGGCAAATGATCATCAACTGAATTTCATGTTTAAAAACGAAAATGGTACTTTTAAGGATGTCGGTGTAGAAATAGGGGTCGCTGCAAATAATCAGGGCAGGGGTACTGGTTCTATGCATGGGACAATTGGTGATATTGATGGAGATGGTTTGATTGATATTCTTGTTGCCGATCTTACTCATGGAGCCCTCTACAGAAACCTTGGTAATAACCTTTTTAAAGATGTTACAGAATCAAGCAGGGTATTAGGCCCACTGGCCGGTAAGGGTTCCTGGGCATCTGTACTTTTTGATTATGATAATGACGGAGACCTTGATATTTTTGCTTCCAATGGAACAGCTGAAGAGCTGATTTTACAATACCCGGTACTGCTTGAAAATGACGGGAAAGGACACTTCAGTAACAGTGGCCCGGAAATGGGTAAGTATTTTTCAACAAAAAGAAGCGGCAGGGGTTGTGCTGTAGTGGATTATGATAATGATGGGGACCTTGATATTGTCGTTTCACATGTTGATCTCAAAGCAACTGCTATCCTCCTCAGAAATGACGGAGGGAATAAAAATCACTGGCTGGGTTTGACACTGAAAGGTAAAAACGGACCTGCCTCAGCAATAGCAGCAAAGGTAATAGTAACAAGCGGAAGAAGAAAACAGGTACTTATTAACCAGTGGTCAACAGGCTATCTTTCCAATAACGATCCACGCCTTCATATAGGACTTGGTAAAGAAAAACAGATAGATATAATGGAAATTTACTGGTCAGACGGAGAAAAAGAGACCTATAATAATATCAAAGCTGACAGATATATTACTATTAAACAAGGTACTGGACTAATTTGATGAAAGATTAACTAAATAATATTAAATATTAAAAAAACTCTGATATGGAAGATTTACATTTAAGTCAGGTAACAGATCTGACAAATCCTGAAAAGAATGTCATTTATAACATGACACATGAAGAGGCTGTAAATATATTGAAATCAGGAGATGTTGAAGCCATCCGTAAAATCGACGGCCAGTATTCCCTAATTTCTATTGATGGCAAAACAATCAGAATGGCCAGGTCAATTGGCAGGCCTATCCGGTACTTTATTGCTAAACGGCCCCATGGCCCTGAACTAATCGTAGCTGAACGTATTGATATGATTTTTAATTATCTGAAAAAGGAGGGAATGGATGACCAGTTTCATCCTTCTTATACAAGAATGATTCCGGCTCACTATATTACAAAAATTGAGCTACTGGGATGTCCCGATCCAAATCCTACTTATGAACGCTTTTTTAAACCTGAACGTAATAAGTTATCAAAAGAACCAGCAAAACTGGGAAAACTATATATGGGAACACTTTACACCGAAATAAGGAAGTGGCTGCAACACAAAGCTGTATCCGGACCAATCGGGGTTCCCTTTTCAGCCGGTATTGATAGCGGAAGTATATTTCTGCTTACCTATCATGCACTTCGTGAACTAGGCGAAAGTCCGTCAAGACTCAAAACATTTACACTCAGTATAGATGGCATGGGTGATGATCTCATACAGGCAAGAGATTTTCTTGAAACACTTAATCTCGAACTCTTCCTGGAACCTGTTGAACTCGATCCGTCAGCACTCGACTGGAGAGAAACGGTAAAAATTGTCGAGGATTATAAACCACTTGATATCCAGGCCAGTACTATGAACATGGCCCTTCTTAAAACTATCAGATCGAGATATCCCGACTGGAAATATATTATCGATGGCGATGGTGGTGACGAAAATCTCAAAGACTATCCTATTGAAGAGAATCCTGAACTTACAATAAAAAGTGTTCTGAACAATCTTTTGCTATATCATGAGGGCTGGGGAGTGGATTCAATAAAGCATTCTCTTACTTATTCAGGGGGGTTGAGCAGAGGTTATATGCGCACTTATTCTCCGGGAGACCAACTTGGTTTCGAAGCCTTTAGCCCATACACCCTTCCAAACGTAATAGAAATCTCGGAAGGTATTCCTTTCATAGATATTACAGGGTGGGATCACAAAAAATTATATGACCTGAAGGGTGAGATCGTATCAAAAGGTATCGAGGCAATTACTGGAATGAAAATGCCGGTAAATCCTAAACGGCGCTTTCAACACGGAGTCGTTTCACAGGATTATTTTATCAAATACTTCCCGCAACGGGAAATCGAATACAGGAAAGAATTTATGTCACTTTATGAATGATATTCCCGATTTCGAAATAAATGACAATTGGATTCTATCCCTAAGGGGACAGAAAAATATAGTCGATCCGGAGAAACCTTATACATGGCTTATTGAAAAAGAATATACAGCAGAAGGTAAGATCGAAGATACCGGTGTAATATTTCTGACAAACCGGGAGTGTCCTTTCCGCTGTCTTATGTGTGATCTATGGAAGAACACAACCGAGGAACCTGTACCTCCGGGAGCAATACCTGGTCAGATTGAATGGGCCCTTAATCAAATGCCGGATGTCAAACACGTTAAGCTTTATAACAGTGGAAGTTTTTTTGACACACAGGCTATACCTGAAAAAGATTACGGGGAAATTGCTTCTCTTTTAAGGGATTATAAAACAGTAGTTGTAGAAAGCCATCCGGCATTTATTAATAATAGGTGTTTAATATTCAGGGACCTTTTAAAACCTGATTTGCAGGTTGCACTCGGACTCGAAACCATACATCCGGAATTACTAATGAAACTGAATAAGAAAATGACCCTGGATGATTTCACACGTGCAGTCGGTTTTTTTAAACTCAATAGCATCCTATCCAGGGCTTTTATCCTGTTAAGACTTCCCTTTATGTCTGAATCAGAAGGAATATACTGGGCGGAACGGTCAATAGATTTTGCCTTCGAAGCTGGTTGTGAATGTTGTATTATTATTCCTGTAAGGGCAGGAAACGGAGCCATGGATCTTCTGGCGGAATATAACCTCTTTTCACTGCCTGAAATCCACTCCCTCGAAAAAGTAGTAGAATATGGAATTCAGCTTAATACCGGCCGGATATTTGCTGACACATGGGATCTGGAGCTGTTACCGGGTTGTAATAAGTGTTCACAACAAAGGATAAGAAGATTGTCTGATATGAATCTTAAACAAGAAGTAACAAAACAGGTCAGTTGCGAATGTAATACATCAGAGTGATCGCCGCCATGCCTTCAAGATAATGTAAAAGCATAACTTTTTACCTGATTATTTAATTTTTTAATAAATTAGCAAAAAACAAATTCTTTAATGAAGGAGTTGCTTAAAAAACTTAACTACAGGGAACAAAAAAGAATTGCAGTTATTAATGCTGAGCAGCAGTTTTCAAAGGCAATCTCAAAAGAACTTAAAGGTGTAATAACTGATAGTGAAATAGACCAGCGTTGCCCTTATGAATTCATAATGATTTTTGCAAAATCTACTTTAGAGATTAAACATTTTGCACCTATGGCACTCCACAATCTGACTGCCGACGGTATATTGTGGTTTTGTTATCCTAAGAAAAACTCAAAGTTACATACCAAAGGACTTGAAAGGGATAAGGGCTGGGAACCTCTTAATAAGCTTGGTTTTTATGGGGTCAGGATGGTTTCTGTTAATGAGGACTGGTCAGCAATGCGTTTCAGAAATATCAAATATATAAAATCAACCTCTTCGCGATATCCGAAAAAAAATTAAAGGGGATTAAAGGGATTTGAAGAAGGTTGAAGAAGTTGAAGCGTTGAAATGTTAAAACAGATATATTCCCCTCTTTGGAAAGGACTGGGTTCCTTCACAAGTTCCCCTCCTTGGAGGGGATAGGGGTGGGTTATATGATAAAAACTACCAAAATAAATACTCCTCTGGGAGAGATGTTAGCTGCAGCTACAGAAGAGGGAATATGTCTCCTGGAATTTACTGAAGGAAAAATACTAGCCGCTGAGTATGATAATCTTACGACTATTTTTAATACCGGTATTAAACGGGGAAGCAACAGCCATATAAGAAATCTCAAAAAGCAATTAAAAGAATATTTCAGGGGTAAAAGAAAAGAATTCTCTCTAACCCTTGTAATTCGTGGGACTGAGTTCCAGGAAGAAGTCTGGAAAGAACTCATGAAGATACCATTCGGAGCAACTAGTACTTACCTTGAACAGGCAAGAGCAATTGATAAATCAGGTGCCCTAAGGGCTGTTGGTCATGCAAATGCTTCAAACAGGATAGCTATTATTATTCCCTGTCACAGGGTAATAGGCTCTGATGGTACTCTTGTAGGCTACGGGGGCGGATTGAAAAGGAAAAAATGGCTCCTGGAACA
>CAZTXH010000059.1:0-6081 GCA_964617415.1 uncultured Rikenellaceae bacterium
CCCTGAGATATATTTCACCTGAGTTTGTATTTTTATCACCATGCCAGATTTTCTCCTTTTCCAGAGTATTAAGAAATTCGGATATGGAACCCATAAGAAAATACTTAGCTTAATGTAAGATTGTCAAGTTATGAACTTGTTGTTAAATTAACAATAATATTTTGCAGGTAATAATTATAAAAGCTGGAAGGTCAGTGATTTTAATTTTGCAATATTTTTTAGAACAATTTATGTTTTTCATATTCATTAAAGTGCATCATCCATTAAATACTTATATTTGTTGTAATTGTGTGTGATTAGAGCAAATCTTTTAATTCTTTTATCATGGCAACCCGTAATCTAATAAACAGGCGTACGTTTGTGAAGACATCAGTTATGTCTACTGCTGCATTTGCTGTCATACCAGGTCTGGCAACGGGATGTTACAGGGCACCGACTCCTATGAAACGTGTTTTTGGCAAACTTGGTTTTGAAGTCACTACTCTTGGCCTTGGCGGTCAGGCTTCAATACAATGGACACCCGAAGATGTTGACCCTGTCGGTATAATACTTAAAGCTAAGGATCTTGGAATTAACTACTTTGATACCTCAAACCTGTACGGACCAAGCCAAATGAATTTTGGTATAGCATTCAGGAAACTTAATCTGATACCTGGAGAAGCGGAATATGATGAAAATCTCAGAAAATCAATATTCCTTACTTCAAAAACTCATCTCCGGTTTGCAAAGGGAGATAATGATGTACCCAGTGTCAATAACTGGACAAATGGTGAGCCGGATACTTATACAGTTGATGATCTGCACCGGTCACTTTCACAGATATTTGGTGATGGTAAAGGCAATTACCCTGAAGGAGCATATCTGGATATGGTGCTTATCCATAACCTGAATACAATGCAAGAGGTTGATGCTCTTTACATGGGACTGGAAGATACTGATCCGGATGCTGAACATATTGGTGCTTTAGCCGCATTACGTGATTATCGAGATGGCACGGATCTTACAGGATTAAATCCCCGGAAAGAAAGATTAATACGGTATATTGGTTTCTCCGGCCATTTCAATCCCATGGTAAATATGTATATGATTCAACGTGATCGTACAAACCATCTCGATGCAATGCTGGTAGCCATCAATGCAAATGATAAGCTCATGTTCAATATGCAATATAATGTGATTCCCTTGGCAAAAGCAAAAAATATGGGAGTGATTGGTATGAAGATCTTTGCCGACGGTGCAATGTATTCCAAACCAGCTGAATGGTCAGATAATCCAACCCATGTTGTACGTACTGTAGGTGGTCCGGAATTACCCAGCGAATCTCTGATACAATACTCACTAACCACCCCGGGAGTTGACCTTGTAATTATAGGAATAGGACAGATAAGCGATAATCCCGCAAAGTGCCAGTTATGCAGTAACCTTGAAGCCGCACAGATTTTACCTGATGGTATGTCTGAAACAGAACGGGAGGAAATTGAGGAAATGGCTAAGAGAGTTAAAGAAGGTAAGACAAACTACTTCCAAATGGAAGCAGTACCACTTACTTCCCCTTCAGAAGTACATGTTTCAGAGATCATGGATGAGAACATACATAAAACAATAATTACGTGGAATACAGCCATTGCAGGAGATGCTCCGATTACGAGATATGAATTATGGCGTGATGATTTAAAGATTGCAGAGATACCTTTCGAGCCACAGTTAACTACAGATCCATTTTCATATACAGATAATCCTGGTGATGAGCTTGACCATGTATATTTAATCAAAGTAGTAGATAGAAAAGGCAGGATAGAGGAATCAACTCCTGTTAGAAGGGATGATGTTAAAAATTAGTTGCATTTTTTGATTTAAATAATTAGTTTATAACTCTAATTATTTCCTCATCCGATGAATCATAAATATTCAATTTGCCTGTTACTTATATTATTATCAAGTCCGGCGATGTCTCAGAACAGGATAATCTACCTTTCTCCATCTGGTAGTGACAAAAATCCCGGAACTATAGAGAAACCATTGGCATCATTAATTGGAGCACGAAATAAAGCCAGAGAATACAGGACTAACCTAACTGTAAACCAGTCAATAGAGATTATTGCCCTGGGCGGTGAATATTTCATGCAACAACCACTATTCCTTACCAAAGATGATTCAGGAACAGAAGAAACCCCGTTGTTAATAAAAGGAGAAGAAGGGAAGAAAGTTATTTTCAGAGGTGGTGTCAGGGTGGACGGCTGGGAAAAGGTTAGTGAAAAGCTATGGCGAGCTTTTGTACCACAGGTATCTTATTATAACTCCTATTTTGAACAGCTTTATGTAAACGGTAGACGGGCTGTCAGAGCCAGAACACCCAATACTGGGTTTTTATTTATAAGACAAGTAACAGAAACTGTTCTTGAAAAAGGAACAGGCCGATCACCGCAACTTGCAGTACAAAAAATTGAACTCGACAGTGCCGGTACTCAGGTATTCAGATCCTTTACAGCTGACGATCTCCGGGACGCTTTAGTGACATTCTATCATAAATGGGATAACACAAGGAAACATATAGAAGGCTTCAGCATCAAGGAAAATGCTGTTTATATAATTGGAGGAGGAATGAAACCCTGGAATTCTCTTGATAATAAAACCCGATATTATGTTGATAATTACAAGGCAGCACTGGATGCTCCTGGCGAATGGTTTCTTGAAAGAACGGGATATCTTTATTACATCCCTCTTGAAGGTGAAACAATTGAGAACTCATCCTTCTTTGTGCCTGTAATAATGGAATTTATAAATATAGAAGGAGAATCATTTGATAAACAGGTAAGTAACATCAGGTTTGAAAATGTGGTTTTCAAGGTAGCTGGTTACCTCACACCTGATGACGGAAATGAACCCGCTCAGGCTGCAGCCCCCATCGATGCTGTAATTACACTCAATAACGCCAGAAATATTGAGTTTATTAATTGCGAAGTTGCTCATACCGGAACATATGCATTCTGGTTCAGGAACGGATGTAGTAACTGTACCGTTAATCACTGTTATTTGCATGATCTCGGTGCAGGAGGTATAAAAATCGGTGAAACAATACTGAGCAAAGATTTATCCGAGATTACCAGTAATATTACTATTGATAATAATATTATAACGGATGGAGGTCACATATTCCCATGTGCAGTTGGTATCATAATATTTCATGCAAGTGATAATAAACTGATCCATAATGATATATCTAATTTGCGATATTCAGGTATCTCAGCAGGATGGGTATGGGGATATAACTACAGTCCCACCAAAAGAAATAAAATAGAATATAATCATATTCACCATCTGGGTTGGGGTGAATTATGTGATATGGGTGGAGTGTATACTCTTGGAGCTTCTGAAGGAACAACGGTTTCAAATAACGTGGTTCATCATATATACTCTTTTGATTATGGAGGTTGGGGCCTCTATACTGATGAAGGATCTTTTGGGATAACAATGGAGAACAATCTTGTTTATAGGTGTAAAAACTCGGGTTTTCATCAGCATTATGGTAAGGAGAATATAATCAGGAACAACATCTTTGCCCTTAATATCAGGTCTCAATTACAGGCAACCAGGATAGAAGACCACAGGTCATTATCATTAATAAGTAATATAATATACTTTGATGAGGGGACATTATTAAGTAGTAAGTGGCATAAGTTCAATTTATTCAGTGATTACAATTGTTATTGGGACACCCGCACGGAAGATATAAAATTTGCAGACATGACATTTGCTGAATGGCAGGGATCCGGAAAGGATATTCATTCAGTTATTGTTGATCCAATGTTTGCAAATCCTGGAGAATTTAACTTTAATTTTAAGAACTTATCTTTGATAAAAAAGATCAGGTTTATAACATTTGATTATTCAGAGGCAGGCGTTTATGGTTCAGAAGAGTGGCAGGATCTGGCAAAGATTGATAAAAAGCTTGCTGAGAAGTTTAATAAAGTGATACTAATAGGCGAAATCGTAAAATGAAAAAGGCAGATCAGAGAGGAGATAAATCCGGAAATCATTTCTCTTATAGGCAGAAACTGGAAGAGATGAACCTGGCTCTGGCTGAGAGTGAGTCAAGTTACAGGAGTATTTTTGAACATACTACCGAAGCTATTTATATCCAGGATGAAAAAGGTGTTTTTCTTGATATTAATCCGGCTGCAACAAAAATGTATGGGTATAAGAGGGAAGAAATGATTGGATTTACACCTGAAAAACTTGCCGCACCAGGGAGAAATTACCTGAAAAAGACGATGGAATATGTGCTCAAAGCATTTATGGGTGAACCGCAGATGTTTGAATGGTGGGGTAAGCGTAAAAATGGTGAGGAGTTCCCTAAAGAAATAGTACTGAACAAAGGAATGTATTATGGCAGAGAAGTAGTATTCGCTATGGCAAGAGATATTACCGAACGTTATAATGTCCTTGAAGCCCTGAAAGAGAGCGAAAATAAGTTTAAATCTCTTGCTAATCAGATCCCTCTTGGAATGTACAGGACCAAAACAGACGGACAGCTCGTTTATGCAAATCCTACCCTGGTAAAAATACTTGGATATAACTCCGTTAAAGAACTTCTGAGGCTGAATGTAAGGCAGTTATATGCAAATCCAGATGATAGGAATAATCAATTAAAGAAATCAAAAAAACCATCTGGCGAAATCCAAAGCGAGTTTCAGTTAAAGAAAAAATCAGGTGAGTTGATATGGGTTAAGGATAACAGCCGCCTTTTATTTGATAATGAGGGAAATCCGGAATACTTCGATGGAATACTGGAAGATATTACAGAAAGAAGACGTTCAGAAATTGCACTAAAGGAGAGTGAAGCAAACCTGAAGGCTATTCTCGAAAATACTCTTGAAAGTATATGGTCGGTCGACAGAAATTATGTGATCCAGTATGTTAATGAGGTTTTTGTTAATGCCTTTATGAAGGCTTTTGGAGTTTGTCTCGCACCTGGTGTTAAAATTGTGGAATGTGTTCCTAAGGAAATGAAACAGATTTGGATAGACAGGTATGAAAGGACTTTCAGGAATGAACACTTCATATTTGAGGACAGAATTGATGCCGGTGATACTACTTATTACATTGAGGTTGCAATGAATCCAATAGTGGTAGATGGAAAAGTCGTAGGTGCCTCAATATATGGTAGAGACATAACAGAAAAAAAACATACAGAGATCCAATTGCAGTATATGTCTGATCTGAGGCAGTTACTCATTGATCTCTCTTCCGGATTTATCAATCTACCTGTAAAAGAAATTGAACCTGCAATTAACCAATCTCTGGTTAAAATAGGAGAGTTTGTTGGGGTAGACAGGGCTTTTATTTTCGATTATGATTTAAACATGAATACAATTACTCTTACGTTTGAATGGTGCAATGAAGGTATTAAACCCGTAATTGAGTCAAGACGACAGTTTAAGGCTGATGTCTTTCCCGAGTTTTTCAATAATCCTAATAAAGGCGAGGTTGTTAAAGTAGATGATATTACGGAATTAACTGACAATAGTTTAAGAAAGATTCTCGAAGAAGAGAATGTAATTAGTCTGATAACAATACCTCTTTTAATTGAAGATGAATTTGCAGGTTTTGTTGGTTTTACCTCAATGAAACAGAAACGTGTTTTTACTGAATTGGAACAACAAATCTTACAGGTTTATGCACAGACAATCATAAATGTAAAGGAGAGAGTAAAAAATGAGCAGAGCCTTATTTCAGCCAAAGAAAAAGCTGAAGAGAGTGACCGTTTAAAATCTGCTTTCCTTGCCAATATGAGCCATGAAATACGTACTCCGATGAATGGTATACTCGGTTTTCTCGACCTTTTGAAGGAACCAGATCTCTCTGATAATAATAAAGCAGACTATATAGATATTGTTACAAAAAGCGGTAATAGATTACTTGAAACAATAAATGATATTATTGAAATCTCAAAAATAGAAACAGGGGAACTTAAAGTAAATATTTCCACTGTGAACATTTCAGATCTCGTGAGCTATTTTTATGGATTTTTCAGCCAACAAACTGATGAGAAAGGAATAGACTATATTATCTCTAATAAGT
>CAZTXH010000059.1:6091-7911 GCA_964617415.1 uncultured Rikenellaceae bacterium
GTATACTACGGAAGGATCAATTGAATTTGGATGTAATCTTGAAGAAGATAAACTGATCTTTTATGTGAAAGATACAGGAGTTGGTATCCCACCTGAAAGAATAAATAACATATTTGATAGATTTGTACAGGGAGATAATTCACTATCATATCCAAAGGAAGGTTCAGGACTGGGATTATCGATTGTCAAAGCATATATCGAAATGTTGAAAGGTGAGATCAGCGTTGAATCTAAACCGGGCAAAGGGAGTAATTTCATTTTTTCAATTCCATATTTGCAAGGAAAGAAAGAAGGAAAGACTAAGATTACTGATAATAAAGTAAAGAAAACACCTGTAAAAGAAAGTACCATACTTATTGCTGAAGATGATTATGCCAGCTATTTATATCTGAAGAAAAGCCTTTCTGCTAAGTGTATTACATTCCTGCACACAATTACCGGAGCCGATACAGTAAAAGCTGTCAGTGAAGATCCTGATATCTCATTGATATTGATGGATATAAAAATGTCAGATATGTCGGGACTGGAAGCCGTAAAGAAGATAAGGAAGTTTAACAAAAAGATACCAATTATTGCCCAGACAGCATATGCTCTTGAGGGAGATAAAGAAAAGGTAATTGAAGCAGGATGTAATGATTATATCTCCAAACCTATAAACCGTAATGATCTGGAAAAAATTGTATATCATTATACTGGTAATGATAGCAATAGCTAAGTAAAAATATTATGTTATGGAAGAAAAGATCAAATCTAAACTTAATAAAACTAAACCCTGGATTCTCACCTTTCTGAGGATAGCTATTGGCTGGCACTTTTTATACGAAGGTCTCTCAAAAGTTATTGAAGGAGGTTGGAGTTCTGCCCCTTTTCTGTCCGGTTCAAGATGGATTTTTGCACCGGTTTTTAACTGGATGGCTGAAAGCACTGCTATAACTGCGGTTGTTGATTTTTTGAATATATGGGGTTTAATTCTTGTTGGGTTGGGTCTTATAATTGGGGCATTTACCCGTATTGCAAGCATTGCAGGAGCTGTAATGCTTTTCTTTTATTTTATTGCATATCCGCCAATTCCAGGATACACAATAAGTGTACCGGTAGAGGGAAGCTACCTGTGGGTAAATAAGACCCTGATAGAATTTTTCCTGCTGATAGCTTACATCTTTATCTCACGGAACTGGCAGTTCAGTCTTGACAGATTATTCCGGAGGTGGAAGGAAGAAAAAGCACGTCAACCAATTCCGGATGTTTCAAGGGACGAGGCAAAAGCAAGAGGCAGGCGGGAACTACTGAAAGATCTTATCACAGTACCTGCTTTGGGAGTGTTTGCTTATGCATTATATCGAAAAAAGAAATGGGATAGTTATGAGGAAAAATTTTTTAAGATAGAAGGCATGGATGCCAATACGGGGTCAACACTTCTGAAATTCAACTATACCAGTCTTAAAGAATTGAAAGGTGAAGTGCCAAAAACTGTAATCAATTATACTGATATAAACGGAAATCCGGCTCAATTTGAATTGAGCAGACTTATTATGGGTGGTAACCTTATCGGGGGTTGGGCTCATGCCCGTGACCTTATTTATGTTTCAAAACTGGTAAAGACATACCATACCGACGAAAAGGTAATGCAGACAATGGCCCTCGCCGAAAAATGCGGTATAAATACCATTATAACAAATCCTCAGCTTGGAAGAATCTGGCAGAAATATAACCACGAATTTCAGGGTAACCTGAAGTTTATATCTGATTGCGGAATAGCTCTCGATTTTCAAAAAGGTATAGCGATGTCGTTAGCTGTTGATGCAGATGCCCTCTATTGC
>CAZTXH010000059.1:7921-9533 GCA_964617415.1 uncultured Rikenellaceae bacterium
GGGAGAGATCACTGACCGTTGGACTGACGAAAACTGGGATGATCCCGAGAAGAGACCAATAGAACAGCGGATGGAACTGATACGTGAAGGCCTTGATGAAATCCGTCGACATGGTAAACCTGCCGGAATAGGCGCACATAGAATAGAAGCTATTAAGAAATGTGTTGAATATGAACTAAAGCCTGATTACTGGGTAAAGACATGTCATAGCCATAATTACTGGTCGGCACAACCAGGTTCTCCCTGGAGAGATAATATGTTTGATTACGATCCTGAGGAAACAATAAGATTCATGGAGACACTTAAGGAACCATGGATCGCCTTTAAAGTCCTTGCAGCAGGTTCTATTCCTCCGGAAGAGGGCTTAAAATATGCATTTACCAATGGTGCTGATTTTGTATGTCTGGGAATGTATGATTTCCAGATGGTTGATGATGTTAATATTGCTCTTGATGTATTGAAAGCAGCAAAAGAACGTAAACGCCCGTGGATGGCATAAATTTATTACCAGGTATAATTTATGAAAACAACAGTATTAATTTTATTCGTCTTCGCCGGATTTAATTACATTGCTTCGGGACAGACAAAATGGATCCATATATCAAGTGAAACCGGTGCAATTGAAGTACCTAATCCGGGGAAGCAACAAACATCGGCTGCTGTTGCCGATTTTAATAATGATAACATAAATGATTTCTGTATTTCGGAAAGAACATCTGCACCCGGGTTGGTATGGTACATGAGAACAGAAAAAGGGTGGAGAAGATATATTGTAGAAGATAGTGTTTGCTTCATTGAAGCCGGAACAATAGCCTTCGACATAGACAGGGATGGTGATCAGGATATAATTGCCGGAGGTGAAAGTAAGACAAACCAGGTATGGTGGTGGGAAAATCCATATCCGGAATTCAACAGTAAGAGTGGCTGGAACCGCTACCTGATAAGAAACTCCGGTGGTAATAAAATCCATGATCAGATTATCGGGGATTTTGATGGAGATGGTAATCCTGACCTTGTTTTCTGGGCCCAGGGAGACCAAACACTCTATTTTTCACGTATACCGGAAAATCCAAAAATCCTGTCAGAATGGAAACTAATACCTGTCTACAGGTATTATTCCGACAGCCAGATGCAACAGCATGGGACCTATCCATCATGGAAAGGTACTAACGAGCATGAGGGACTCACAAGTTCCGATATTGACGGAGATGGGGACCTCGATATTCTTGGTAAACCATATGATGGAGGTGCACCGCGCCTTGATATATGGCTGCAGAATGGAACAGGAAAGAAAAGGGAAGTCAAATAAAATATAAGAATTACCTCTCTTATACTGCAAGATGATGCAAGGCCATTGTTGCAAAACCAAGTGCCAGGAAAAATCCGATCATTTCGGTAATAGTTGTTAAAATTGGTCCTGATGCAAGGGCAGGATCAATATTCATTTTTTTGAGGATCAGCGGAACAGTTCCGCCTATTGAGACAGCGATCAACGTGTTTATTGCAAGGGCTCCGCCTACTACAATGCCGAGGCAGATATTTCCTTTCCACAGATAAGCAGCTCCTCCTATTAAAATCCCAAGGACAATACCATTAATTAGTCCTACTGAAA
>CAZTXH010000059.1:9543-9750 GCA_964617415.1 uncultured Rikenellaceae bacterium
AAATTTCCTGTAGCCAGACTCTTAATACTTCTCCCGGTCTTACAGTTCCAAGTGAAAGCTCACGCATACTGACAGCCACGGCCTGGTTTCCGGTACATCCACTCATGTCGGATATGATAGGAAGGAAAACAGCCAGTGCAATGACAGTACTCAGGGTATCCTGGTAAAATGCTATTACGCTGGCAGCTATCAGGTTGAGTACAATAT
>CAZTXH010000060.1:0-9705 GCA_964617415.1 uncultured Rikenellaceae bacterium
CTTCCTTCGAGCTTCAATCCTGATATTGGATATGTTTCATCAGCAAATAACAGGACAGTTCCTGATGATTACCCTTATTATGTAGGTGCAGGGTTTGCATTACCTTACAGAATAAACAGGATACGTCAAATGCTGGATGAGAAGGATATTTTCACGATAGAGGATTTTAAAAGGATGGTAACTGATCAACATTCCGACTATGCAGCCTTGATGACTCCCTTTATACTCAGACTGAATGAAAGAAAAGATGAGCTTACGAGTGCTGAGGCTGAAGCCTTAAATAGAATATCAGGGTGGGATTATGATATGAATGCCGATCTTGTAGCTCCTGCTCTGTTCGAATATTTCAGAATAAGTTTTAACAAGCACTTACTGTCAGATGAATTAGGGGAATTGTTCGACCAGCTTTTCTATCTAGTAAAGGATTACTACATATATCGCATACTAAGTGTCGGCCCTGATTCATGGGTAGATAATATTTCCACACCCGAAACGGAAACACTGGATGACATAATCCTCAGGAGCTTTAAAGAGTGTGTGGCAGATATGTCAGATCAGCTGGGCGAGGATCAGACAAAATGGACATGGGGTAATGTTCATAAGATAGTCATCTCACATCCTCTCGGAGCAGCAGTACCACTTCTTGATAGAGTATTTAACTTTAATTCTGATGAGTATCCTATCGGGGGAAGTAACCATACAGTATGTCCATATTCATTTGATCCCGGATTTATTATTGACCATGGTGCTTCGGAAAGACATATATTCAACACAGCCGACTGGGATGAGTCGTTAACAGTAATACCTACGGGAGCATCAGGGATCCCTGCAAGCGAATTTTATCTGTCCCAGACAGAAACCTATTTAAATAAGGGATTTTATAAAGATGCATTCAGTGAGGAAGCAGTTAAGGCAGCAGCAAAGTATATTCTGATTCTTAAACCGTCATAACCTCTTTTTCTTTCAGCTCGATCACCTTATCAATTTTGGTGTTGTATTCGGTGGTGAGGTCCTGAACTTTTGTTTCGGCGTCCTTTTCAGTATCTTCAGGGAGGCCATCTTTAAGAAGTTCTTTTAATTCATCATTTGCCCATTTCCTGGAATTACGGATGCTTATTTTGGCAGTTTCACCCTCATTCCTGACCTGTTTTACAAGCTGATGCCTTCTTTCCTCAGTCAAGGGGGGAATATTTATCCTTATTACTTCACCGTTGTTAATCGGGGTAAGTCCTATGTTTGCTGCCATTATAGCTTTTTCTATTGTCCCCAGCATAGATTTTTCCCATGGCTGTATCAGGATCGTTTTCGGGTCTGGAGTATTAATGTTTGAAACCTGGTTTAATGGAGTGTTAACTCCGTAATAGTCGACTGTAATTCCATCCAGGAGAGCAGGATTTGACCTTCCTGCACGTAGTCTGGAAAGTTCATGTTCAAGATGATCGAGGGCTTTATCCATCCTGTCCTTTGTCTCTTCTATTATAAGTTCAACGTCTTCATTCATATCAATCAGGTTGTATAGATTTAATTTTCTGTTACCTTTTAATTATGATAAAATGTTACAGGAATAACAAAAATAATAAAATAGACTAAAATGCAATCGCTTTCAATTATAAATAAGAGTTCCTGTTTTTGAGCCTGTAACAACTTTCATAAGATTGCCGGGTTTGTTCATATCAAAAACAATGACCGGCATTTTATTCTCACGGCACATTGTAAAAGCTGTTGAATCCATTATTTTAAGTCTGAGTGCAATTGCCTCTTCAAATGTTATTTTATCAAGTTTCTTTGCCTTTGTATCTTTTTCAGGATCAGCGGTATATACACCGTTTACCCTTGTGCCTTTAAGAAGTACATCAGCACCGGTTTCCACTGCCCTGAGAGCTGAAGCCGTATCAGTTGTAAAAAAGGGATTTCCGGTTCCTCCTGATAAAATACAGACAGTTCCTTTTTGCATTTCATCAATTACTTTATCCCTGTTATAGAGTATTCCAACAGGCTCCATCCTTATTGAGGTAAATACCATTGCCCTGCCACCCGTTTTTTTTATGGCACTTTCGAGGGCAAGGCTGTTTATCACTGTTGCAAGCATTCCCATCTGGTCGCCTTTTACCCTGTCAAAACCCGACTCTGTACCCTTTAGTCCACGGAAAATGTTACCTCCGCCAATGACAATGGATACCTCACATTTTCGATTTACTACCTCGACTACCTGTTTTGCATATTCATCAAGAATGGTCTCATTTATGCCTTGACTTCCTTTCCCGGCAAATGACTCACCACTGAGTTTTAATAGTACCCTTGAATACTTCATGTGTAAATAATTCTATATCGTAAAGATAGGATAATACAGGTACAAAAAAAAGATGACACATTGGAGCGCCATCTTTAATAATGAATCATGAACTTAAGTTAAAAGTTTAATGTATATCTCTTAAAAGAAGTTACTGTCAAATCCTTATCAACCGATTTCAGATATTGATCAACCGTCAGTTTATTATCTTTAATGAATTCCTGGTAAAGCAGTGTATTCTCCTTAAAGAATTTGCCAAGTTTTCCCTGGGCTATCCTTTCCAGTAATTCCTCGGGTTTACCATCTCTCCTGGCCTGTTCTTTTCCTATTTCAATTTCCTCGTCAATAATTTCAGATGCGACATCATCCTTATCAACAGCAACAGGATTCATGGCAGCAACCTGCATGGCTATATCCTTGTAAACCTGGATATCCAGTCCGGTTTTATTAAAACCTACAAGAGTGGCAAGCTTATTTCCGGGATGGATATAAGCTTGCACATGAGGAGCTTCAATCTTATCGTAGTATGATAATTCAAGCTTCTCACCTATAATACCAACAAATTCTACAATCTTATCATCTGTTTTCACTCCATCAAGAGGAATAGCTTTCAGGGCTTCAAGGTCGGATGGTTTATTCTCCAGGGATGCATCAATTATTTTATTAGCCAGGCCGATAAAATCAGCATTCTTAGCGACAAAATCTGTTTCACTGTTCAGGACAATAATTGCACCCAGTTTCGCGTCAGGTGTAGTTTTTGACAGGACAACACCCTCGGTGGCTTCTCTGTCGGCTCTTTTACTTGCGACAGCTTGTCCTTTCTTACGTATTATTTCAATTGCCTTGTCAAAATTGCCTCCTGCTTCCTCAAGGGCTTTTTTACAATCCATCATACCCGCAAGAGTCACTTTCCTTAGTTTTGCAACATCAGCAGCGCTTATTGTAGCCATTGTTTAATTTTTTATGTATTCAAAAAATATTCTATTTATCATCCTTTTCTGATTCTTTTTCTGAAACGGTAATATCTGCAGTATCACCTTTTTTCTCAGATAAGTCTTCAGAAGTCTCTTCTTCATTGGGTTTCTCTTCCTTAGTCTCGATATCTTTACCGGTGGAATCGGTAACATCTTTTTCTTCGGTATCTTTTATTTCACCCCTTTTCTCTTTTGGCTGAGGTTCTTTTTCCTTTTCAATTTTCCTTTCATTCAGGCCTTCTTCAATAGCCTGACACAGTATATCAACTATCAGTGAAATAGATTTTGATGCATCATCATTTGCAGGAATGGGGAAATCTATTTCTGTTGGGTCAGAATTGGTGTCAACCATGGCAAAAACAGGAATACCGAGCCTTTTTGCTTCTCTTACAGCAATATTTTCTTTACAGACATCAACTACAAAGAGTGCGGAAGGAAGACGTGTCAGGTCGGCGATACTGCCAAGGTTCTTTTCAAGTTTAGCTCGTTGCCTGGTAATCTGTAATTTTTCCCGTTTAGACAGGTTTATAAATGTGCCGTCGGAAGCCATTTTATCGATAGAGCCCATTTTTTTGACGGCTTTCCTTATTGTAGGGAAATTGGTTAGCATTCCTCCAGGCCAGCGTTCTGTAACATATGGCATATTTACCTTTTTTACCTTTTCGGCGACTATTTCTTTTGCTTGCTTTTTGGTGGCAACAAATAATACTTTCTTCCCCGATTTTGCTATATGCTTCATAGCTGAAGCAGCTTCATCGATTTTAGCAATTGTCTTTTCAAGGTCAATGATGTGGATTCCGTTTCGCTCCATAAATATATAGGGAGCCATTGCCGGATTCCATTTTCTTTTAAGGTGTCCGAAATGAACACCGGCATCTAGTAATTCTTTAAAAGTTGTTTTTGGCATTTATAGTTATTATAGTTTACATTCTTTCAATCAATTACAAAGTAGTTCCTTATAAGGAAGTCATTGTAATTTAGATACTAAACTTGCATCGCTTTTGACTTTTTCAATTATTCCTAACGTTTACTGAACTGGAATCTCTTACGTGCTTTTGGTCTACCCGATTTCTTCCTTTCAACTTCCCGGGAATCCCTTGTGAGGAAGCCATTTGCCTTCAATGTTTTCTTGTTTTCTTCATCCGCCATTACAAGGGCTCTTGTTATACCAAGACGAAGTGCTTCGGCCTGGCCTTTAAAACCTCCTCCCTGAAGATTAGCATTTATATCGTATTTATCTGCAGCATCGACAAGATTGAGAGGTTGGGTGACAACGTATTGAAGAATATTAGTCGTGAAGTATTCTTTATAATCCCGGCCATTGATTGTGATTTTGCCTTTCCCTTCACTTAAGAATACTCTTGCAACAGCTGCTTTTCTTCTACCAGTCGCATTAATTGCTTCCATATTTATATCTTAGTTGTTGAGTTCGATTTTTTTGGGTTTTTGTGCTTCATGTGGATGTGAGTCTCCCGTATATACATACATGTTTCTGAAAAGAGCTCCTCCGAGTCGGTTTTTTGGTAACATGCCTCTAACAGCATTTTCAATAAGTTTGATAGGATTCTTCTTTAACAGTTCCTCAGCAGAGGTGAACCTCTGTCCGCTGGGATAACCAGTGTGCCTGACATATTGCTTGCCAGTCCATTTATCGCCAGTCAATACAACTTTTTCGGCATTGATGACAATAACATTATCACCACAGTCAACATGTGGTGTGAAGTTTGTTTTATGCTTTCCCCTCAGCAGATTGGCAACCCGCGATGCCAGACGACCAAGAATAGCACCTTCAGCATTGATTATTAACCACTCCTTACCAACAGTGGATTTATTGGCTGATACTGTTTTATAGCTTAAGGTGTTCACTTGTTATTATTTTTTATTTGATATATTTTTATTTATTGTTAATAACCCTCGGATTTAGGGTGTGCAAAACTACAACATATTTCCTAAAAAAAAGAATATTGACCATAAATTTATTTGTGTTTATAAAACTTAAGCTGTTTTTATCGAATGGTTTGTTAGAAAGGAAATTAATACACAATGAAAGATATTGTTAAAGGTTGAAAACAAGTTTTAAAAAAGGATTGGATGCTGAAATAAAACCGGGAAAGCGTTTATCACGGGCTTTTTATATACGTGATGTTCTTGATGTTGCACCGGAATTGATCGGGAAGATACTTGTAGTCAAAACCCGGAACCGGCAGTTTATGATAACAGAAACAGAGGCATACCGTGGAACTGAAGACCTCGCCTGCCATGCCAGCAGGGGCAGAACAACAAGGACAAGTATTATGTTCGGGCAGGGGGGGAGTCTTTATGTATATTTCGTATATGGCATGTATTGGATGTTAAATATAGTAACAGGTGAAAAAGATAATCCTCAGGCTGTTTTGATAAGGGGAGTAGAAGGATTCGACGGACCCGGTAAGTTGACAAGAGAATTAGGCATCAACAGATCATTTTATGGTGAAGACCTGACAATCTCGAATAGAATCTGGGTGGAGGATCGGAATATTAATCCTGTTTTGGGATCCGGACCAAGAATAGGTGTAGAATATGCAGGAGCTTTATGGAAAAATAAACCCTGGAGATACTATGTTATTCCTTAGGACTTTCATATTATCCTGTATGGGTTATTAAAATAATATTAAATAGAAGATCAATTAATATCATATAATATTTTTTACGTTCTTTGTTTTTCAATAAATAGATTTTTATGAATTCAGTATGGGGCATCTATCGCCGTTGGAATAACATTGCAGGCTGGTTTGTATTCCTGTTTTCAGCTGTAATATATATACTTACAGTTGAACCGACGGTCAGCTTCTGGGATTGTGGTGAGTTTATTCTTTCAGGATACAGGCTGCAGGTTGGTCATCCGCCGGGAGCACCCTTGTTTCTTATGGTTGCCAGAATTGCAACCCTTTTTGCAGGTGGTGATGCATCAAAGGCAGCTTTAATGGTCAATTTGCTCTCAGCAATTACCAGCGCATTTGCAATCATGTTTCTCTTCTGGATAATAACACATCTTGTCCGAAGGACTTTAACACGGAATAGTACACTTGAAATAAATCAGATACCTGTAATCCTCAGTAGTGGTTTACTGGGTGCATTGGCTTTTACTTTTTCAGACACATTCTGGTTTTCAGCAGTTGAGGGAGAGCTTTATGCTTTGTCGTCACTATGTGTGGGAATGGTGGTATGGGCAATGCTTAAATGGGAAGAGCAGGCTGACGAACCTTCATCAGGCCGATGGATAATCCTGATCGCATATATTATGGGTTTGGGATTGGGTATTCACCGCCTGAACCTGCTGGTACTACCTGTTCTTGTATTTATCTTCTATTTCAGGAGATATGAAGTAACAACAAAAGGTATAATCTATGCACTTTTTATAGCAGTTATTTTATTGGGATCCCTGGTTTTTATTCTTATCCCTGGTATTCCCAAAATTACCGGCTGGTTTGAATTATTGTTCGTTAATGTATTCGGACTGCCCTATAACAGCGGACTTATTTTTTCCCTGATAGTTCTCGCCGCCCTGCTGGTTTACGGTATAAGATACTCAATAAAGAAAAAGAAAGTAGTTCTCAATTACATAATTACATGTCTGACAGTGATAATGATCGGGTATTCATCATATGCTATGATTATGATCCGTTCATCGGCAAAACCACCTATGAACCAGAATAATCCGTCAGATATTTTTGCATTATCCTACTATATAAATATGCAGCAATACGGGAGTTCTCCAAAACTACACGGCGCCTATTATAATGCTCCTGCTGTTGATGTAAAGAGAGCCATTGCCGGATATAACAAAGTTGAGGGGAAATATACTCCTTATTATCGTCCGGAGTACGAATTTAATAAGGAATTTACAACAATATTCCCCCGCATGTGGAGCTCTGATCCGTCACATGAAGATGCTTATAAATACTGGGGAAAAATAAAGGGCAGGCGATATACTATTAATACAAGTTCCGGGAGGGAATCGATAATCTGTCCTACTTTCGGTGAAAACCTCCGTTTCTTTTTCAGATACCAGGTAGGGTTTATGTATCTCAGATATTTCATGTGGAATTTTGCCGGTCGTCAGAATGACATACAGGGCAATGGGAATAATCTGCATGGTAACTGGATCAGTGGGATAAAATTCATTGATAATGCCCGGCTCGGCATTGATGACAATCTACCGGATGATCTGGAAAAGAATCCGGGCCATAATAAGTACTTTTTTCTTCCTCTGCTTTTAGGTATAGCCGGAATGGTATGGCAGTACAGGAAGGATAATAAAGGATTCTGGCTTATCCTTGCATTTTTCTTTATGACAGGTATTGCCATAATATTTTATCTGAACCAGTATCCGAATCAACCCCGGGAGCGGGATTATGCTTATGTGGGATCTTTTTATACCTTCGCAATATGGATTGGAATTGGCTTCATGTATCCATATGAAAAACTCCGTAAGTTCTTGAATCATAAGCTATCATTAATAATTGCACTGGTTCTTGTTTTAGCTGTATGTCCGCTTCTTATGGCCTTCCAGAATTGTGATGATCATAACAGGTCAGGACGTTATACAGCAAGGGATATCGGGGCAAATTATCTTGAATCATGTGCCCCCAACAGTATCCTTTTTACCTATGGCGATAATGATTCATTTCCTTTGTGGTATGTACAGGATGTGGAAGAAATAAGGACAGATGTGAGAGTGGCAAATCTCAGTTATCTTCAGGCCGGATGGTATATAGAAATGATGAGGCAGAAAGCTTTCAAGTCTGATCCATTGCCACTGAGTCTGGAACAGGGAAAATATATTGAGGGTAAACGAACCCAGCTTCCGGTTAATAATAGAGTAGACAAACCGGTAAACCTGAGAGAGATAGTCAGGTTTGCAAGCATGGATGATAAGAAATACATGATCGATTACAGTGGAATGGGTGATTATCTCAATTACATTCCTGCCAATAAATTTATTATTGATGTGGATAGCTCTGTTGTACTTTCAAATGGTACTATCAAGGAGTATTATAAGGATAGAATTGTCTCACCGATGTTATGGGAGTTTTCAGATAATGATGCCTTCAAGGGAGATCTGGCAATCATGGACCTGCTATCTACAAATGAATGGAGCAGACCTGTATATTATTCCACTACTGTACCTTCACATCAATACAAAGGACTTGAGAAATATTTTATTCAGGAAGGCATGTCATACAGGATTGTACCTATAGAAATAGATATTTCAGAAGAGGGTGATTTTGGAATGATCGATCCCAATGTGATGTATGATAACATGATGAACAGGTTTGAATGGGGAAATGCATCTGATCCATCTGTATATCTTGATGAGAATAACAGAAGGATGTTCAGCAATTTCAGGAGGATATTCGGGTCCCTCGGAAAGGAGTTGATACAGCAGGGTGATACTATAAGAGCTCTTAAAGCGGTTCGCAGAGGTCTTGAAATTGTGCCTCCGGGAAAAATGCCATATGACTTTTTCACCATAGGACCAGCAGAAGTGCTGATCATGGCAGGAGAGAAAGAAGAAGGAGAGGAAATTATCAGTGATATCATTGACTATTCAAAATCATATCTTGATTATTCGATGGGCCTGAGTTCCGGAGAGAGATACGGACTTGATTATCCAACCGGAATAAATATGCAGGCACTTCTGGATATTTACAATATGTCGGTTGATTTACAGATTGACTCATTATCAGCGGTGATAGAACCTATGATGAATCTATATTACAGCAAACTTTATTCAGGTAATTAAGAAATTATGAGGCTTATAAGGCCATGTTTATTCTCTGGCTTTCTATATCCTGATGCTCTTTTCAGAATAAAAACTGAGGAAAAAATCCTGTGTCTCACATTTGATGACGGTCCTGATCCCGGATCTACACCAGAAATATTATCCTTCCTTGATAAACATAGTATAAAGGCTATTTTTTTTTGTACCGGCCAGGCTGCCGAAAAGTTTCCGGGACTGGTTTCCGAAATAAGAAACCGGGGACATCTGATCGGGAATCATGGATATGGTCATCCTGATGGATGGAAGAGTTCCTGCAATGATTATTTAAATGATATAAACAAGGCGGCTGATTTAACCTCCGGTACTATTTTCCGTCCGCCTTACGGCCATTTACGTATAAACCAGTACAGATACCTGAAGAAATCATATAAAATTCTCTTTTGGGATATTATGCCCTATGACTTTGACAGTAAATTTACACCATCAGAATCCCTTGAATTATTGAAGAAAAAAATAAGACCCGGATCCATAATTGTGCTTCATGATTCACCTGATTCAAATTGTAGACATTTCCTTAAGGAGTTTATTGAGAGTATGGTCAGTAAAGGGTACATATTTGAGATAGCAGTATAACCGTGTTTAATGCTCATCCGGGTTTATGCTGATTTTGTTTTTCA
>CAZTXH010000061.1:0-9616 GCA_964617415.1 uncultured Rikenellaceae bacterium
TATCGAAGAGTTTAAAAAAAATCTAGCTTCTTTGTTTGTTTTTCAACATAGAAGAACCACTGAGTAATTAATGCTGGTAAAAATATATTTTTATTAATATTGTGTACTATTATACAATTAAGGTTTCAGGATTCGTTAATAATAGAAATCGTAATTTGCCTGTGCGTTTTTGGTTTATCATTGCAGCCGTTTTTTTGCCGTTAATGTTACACGGACAGATTACTGCTCCGGGAGCTGGTGCAATACGCTATACATCCTATCCGTCAATACCTGGTATTAATGATCCCATCTTTATTTATTGCAGTACCACAGGTACAGAAACCGGAACACTTACTACATCTGTTACAGGAGGTGGTGGGCCCTATATTTTTTCTTGGTTCCAATGGAATGAAACCACCGACAGTTTCAGTGATGCTATTGCAACTGAATCGGGTGTTAGCACTTCAACAATCAACAATCTGCCTGAAGGAGGTTATAAAGTTGAAATTGACAGTGCAGGAATATCTGATACGAGCTATGTGGCCTGGATAGTATTTGACAAACCTCCTTATGTTGATGCAAAACTTCTGAACCCCATTAAGAATTGCAATTATGTAGCTCTTGATGGTGATACCGCTGCGACAGTAGAAACATTGCCTTATTATGATCCGGGCACTGGTACACAACTTAATCTCAGGAATGAGTTATCTTTTATGTGGTCTTCGGATCCGGAATCACCGATTCCTCATCCTGAAACAGAAATAGATCCGATAACATTCACGCCTCCGCTTGATGATTTAACATATAATTTAACAGTAAACTCTCTTGCCTGCAGTAGTGAATCTACTTTTTTCTATGAATCAATCCATGTAAATGCTGATTTTACATTTGATCCTTCAGAGGGCGAAGCTCCTCTCGAGGTAACATTCACTGATCAATCAATAAGAGGGTATTTATACAGCTGGGATTTTGGTGATAGTACGTTTTCAGATCAGCAAAATCCTGAGCCACATATTTATTATAAACCGGGTGAATATACAGTTTTACTAACAATTGAGAGTGATCTTCACTGTATCGATTCACTAAGGTCGGAAGTTATTACTGTGGAGCCATCATCTCTGGCAATCCCAAATGTTTTCACGCCTGATGGGGATCCATATAATGACCGGTTTATGGTCGAATCAAAATCGCTCAGATATTTAAGTGTGGAGATATTCAGCCGTTCCGGATTAAAAGTATATGCCTTCAGCGGTGAAGGTGAGAACCTCAGAAACTGGACAGGCTGGGATGGCACTATCAATAATACCTCGGTAAAAGCCAGACCCGGTGTCTATTTCTATATAATCAGAGCTCTGGGATGGGATGATATCAGCTATGATGGCAAAGAGTACAGGGGATTTCTGTATCTGTATCGGTAATTAGTAGTCTTTAGGTCTTCTCGCGGAGTTTACCCCGCAAAGCGGGGCTGTCGTGACGCTTTGCTGTCAAATTGTTATTACTCTTCTCCTGCCCTCAACCTTCCATTGTCCGCTTGCTTTTCTGTTATTAACAACTGTAACCCTTTCAAACCTGTCGACAGTAGGACATATATGCCATGGTATTGCATAAACAGCATCGCCGATATTTAACATATCTGCTTTTTCTGTTTTAATAACCATATGTTCTTCATTATGATTAATTATTTTACTATCTGCGATATCAGGAAAGATAGCCCTGGGCTGAGGCATCTCAGATGCAATTGCCTTATGTCCCAGATCCAGGCAGATAGTGTTTTTCACAGGTTTGCTTATTATCCGTGTAAAAAGTATACCGGCATGCAGGAAGGCCATATCGCTGAATGTGCTGCTACTGCGATAATCCCAGAGTAAAGTTGTACCAGGACTTAGTTCTATGTTATCACGTTGCGCATGTAAAGGGAAGGTAGGTGAACCTCCTGCAATTATCTTCAAAGGTCTATTAATAGTCTTTTCGAGTTCTATAAGAAGATCTGAGACAGGAGTAAATGATTTGTCACATATTTTCTCGCGCAGAGAATAATCAGACTCGTTAATATGGCCATCATAAACATGCAATCCAACAGCTATGAGCATCGGGAGGTCATTGATAAGCCTGAATAATTCAACCACTTTTTGTCCGGGTTGAATACCGGTTCGGTTCGTACCGTTATTTATATCCAGCCAGATAAAAATCTTACTATTATTTGCTGATGCGGCGTCTGATAGCTCTTTTATCACCTCTTCCGAATCGGTAATACTTGAAAATCGTGTTTCCGGAAATGATTGTATAAGCTTGAAGTATCTTTTTATGTTAGGCCCGACAGGCTGATATGCCAGTGTGATATCCGAAGCCCCGCAACTGGCAGTCAATTCTGCTTCAGCGATAGTTGCACATTTGAATTTGTTTATACCATGATTCATCTGCATACTGATGATCTCAGGCATTTTATGTGTTTTTACATGTGGTCTCAAGCGGTCAACATTTCCTGCAATTGTAATCATGTTACGAATATTCCTTTCTATTCTGTCGGGATAGACCAAAAGTGCAGGAGAGAATACATCATCTTCATTTTCAATCACATACCAATTTTTATCCTGATTGTCCATTTTTACTATTTACTTAGTAATAACATCTGTAGCCATTGCACCGTTGCGCCTTTGAGCCTTTGCGCCTTTATACTATTTAAACATACAACTCAGCTTTAAATATTGTCTTAGCATGACCTGCAATTTCTACCCTGTCGCCTTTCAATGCCACTTTTAAAATACCACTTCTTTTTGATACCTGGCGTGAAATGAATTCTTCTCGCCCCGTTTTTTCATTCCAGAAAGGAGTAAGAGCACAATGTGCTGAACCTGTAACAGGATCTTCGTTTATTCCCAGTGCGGGTGCAAAACAACGGACACAGAAATCGAAATTCGTATCCTCTGAAGGAGCTGTTACAATGAGATTTCCAAAAGGGGAATCCTTCATCATGATAAAATCGGGTTTAATATTACGAATGTCATCCTCATTGTGAAGCAGGGCAAGAATCCAGTCGTGACTGGTACGGTAAAGCTCTTCAGGTTTTATACCTATCAGTTTCTCTGCAATTGATGGTATCTGCATTGGTTCTAAATTATAGGCCGGGAAATTCATGATAATCCAATTGCCTGATATTCTTACATATAGGTCTCCCGCGCCAGAGGCAAATGTTATTGTTTTATCTTTACTGACCATACCCGACTGAAATAGTATGTGGGCCGATGCAAGAGTAGCATGTCCGCACAAAGGAATCTCTGATTCAGGAGTAAAATACCTGATCTTATGTTTATCATCCGACTTCGCAATAAATGCAGTCTCAGAAAGATTCATCTCAACAGCTATATTTTGCATCCATTTCTTTGAAACCTCCTTCTGAAGAATGCATACTCCTGCCGGATTTCCTTTAAATGGCTCGGCAGTAAATGCATCAACCTGGTAAATAATCTTATTCGTTGTATTCATCTAAAAAACATTTATATATTGTATAATGTCTATTCTCCCTGCATTATTATGACTTTCATTAAATAGCCGATAATGTCTCCCCTTTAGGGGAGATCCCGCTTTAGCGGGAGAGGGGTACGTTATTCACCGGTAAATTTCGCTTTTTTATCTAAATGTAACAGCAATTTATCTATGAAAACTTTGAAAACCAAAATAGTTTTTACATTTTTGTAGCACTTTTTACTTTAATATGGATTACCGACAGAGGATACTTGAAGAAGCAGCAGTTATGTTTCGTACTTATGGAATACGGGCAGTAACCATGGACTTGCTGGCCAGACACATGGGTATTTCAAAAAGAACAATTTATGAAGTTTTCACAGATAAGGATGAGCTTCTAAAAGGTGTTGTGGAATGGATGACTGACAAGCAGAAAGATCTGATTAACAGAACAATAAGAGAGTCGGATAATGTCATTGAAGCAATATTTAAGATTCTTGATATAATGACGGAACATTTACGGAAGATGAGTCCGGCATTCCGCCTTGATATAAAAAGATATCACAACGATATGGTAAATAAGCTAAAGGAAGACGGAGAGATTCCATACTATAAGGAGAATAAAGAAATAATACTACAGGGTATTAAGCAAGGATTGTTTCGTGAGAATATTGATATTGAGATAACTGATAAATGTATGCAGGAGGTTGTCAGAATGACCAATAACAATGATGATCCCACTACGAATGATTTTACCAATGAGAAGGTTATCAGGGATTTTTATATTAATTACATGAGGGGTATATCAACACAGAAAGGTCTTGATTTGATAAACTATTATGAACAACAATACAGGAAATAAAATATTATTCTACAATAATCGTCTAAAAACAAAAGAAGAATTATAGTTAAATGAAAATTAAGAAGTTAATTACAATTGCACTTATAACATTGATTTCCGGTTCAATATTAATGTCACAGGAAAGCAATACAGAAATGAAACTCACTTTGAAGGAAGCGCAGGAATATGCATTATTAAACAACAAGATGGTTCAGGCTGCCAAATCAGATGTCCTGGCATCACGGGCTGCACTCTGGGAGACTATATCTGCAGCATTGCCACAGGTAAATGCATCGGGATCGTTTGCAGATAATCTGAAATTGATGACAACACTTCTCCCGGGAGAATTCTTTGGCCAGCCAGGGGAGAAAATACCGGTTACATTCGGATCACAATTCAATTCAAGCGCATCTGTTCAGGCAAGTCTTTTGTTATTCAATGCACCATTATATATTGGTATTGAAACAACAAAACTTGCAAAGAAACTAAGTGAGGAGAATCTGGAGAAGTCAGAGCTTGATACTAAGGAATCAGTAGCTTCGGCATACTATCTTATTCTTGTCTCGGAAAAATCACTTCAGATTCTCGGGCAGAATATTGATAATCTTAATGAAACCCTGGAATCAACAAAAGCAATGTATACTGCCGGTATGGCTGAAGAGACCGATGTTGACCAGATGGTGTCGAATGTGAGTATGGTTGAAAACTCAAGGAGTTCACTGGAACGTACTATTGAGCTCAATTATAATCTATTACGATTTCAACTTGGTGTGGAGGCAGGCACAAAGATTGTCCTTACTGAAACACTGGAAAGTCTGGTTGAACAGGTTAATGTTGAAGCTCTTTTATCTCAGGAGTTTGATCATACTCAACATGTCGACTTCAGGATGATCGCAGGACAGGAAAGGATGTCGGAACTTGCACTGAAATCACAAAAAGCAGCGATATTACCAACATTTTCAGGTTATTATAATTACGGAACAAACGGAATGGGTGATGAAATATCAGATCTGAGGTGGTTCCAGAATTCTGTTGCCGGACTTCAGGTTTCGTTACCGATAATAGCTAGCGGACAACGGTATGCAAGAATCAGAAAAGCTCAGTTTAATCTTGAAAAAGCAAGAAACACCAGGGAAATGATTGCTGAACAATTATTAATCCAGGAGAAGCAGCTACGATATAACCTGATAAATGCTAACCTGCAGTATAAAAGCCAGATGGAAAATGTAGAGGTCTCAAAAAGAGTCTACAACAGTATGAAGAATAAATTCAATCAGGGTATGGCATCCAGTCTTGACCTGACACAGGCGAATAGCCAGTATCTTCAGGCGGAAAATAATTATGTATCAGCACTGATGAACCTTTTACAAACAAAACTGGCTCTAGATAAACTGTTAAACAATATGTAATTATTAATAAAATAAGCTTACTATAAAACAATAAATAATGAATTTTTTAAGAACAATTCCCGCAATAATTTTCAGTATGATACTGCTGGCCGGATGTTCGTCTTTTACTGACAGATCATCGGCTCAAAATGAAGTATCAAACGAAAAGACTGCTATTCCCGTGAAAGTCTTAACCCTGGAAAAAACCAAAATTGCCAGGACAATTGACTATACAGCGACCATTCTCCCATACGAGGAGATAAATATGGCACCTTCTTCTCCGGGTAGAATTGAACGAATATATGTTGAAACCGGAGATAAAGTAAAAAAAAGTGACAGACTATTCCTGATGGACAGAACACAGTTATACCAGCTTCAACTGCAGCTTGCAAATCTGGAAAAAGACCTCGACAGGCTTGATACACTGCTTAAAACAGGCAGCGTGAAGCAACAGACTTATGATCAGACAAAAACTCAGTATGATGTCCTTAAAACGAATGTGAGTTTCATGCAGAAAAATACACTGATAAAGGCCCCCTTCACAGGTGTTATTACAGGAAAATATTTTGAGAACGGAGAGATGTATTCCGGTACACCTACATCATTATCAGGTAAAGCGGCAATTGTAACAATTATGCAGGTAGACCCTCTGAAAGTGAACGTTGCTGTTTCTGAACAATATTATCCATTGATTAAAACAGGAATGGATGCAGTAATAACAGCAGATGTTTATGATGATAAGATATTCTATGGCAAAGTTTTTAATATTGCTCCAACAATTAATTCGGTTACACGCTCCTTCATTGTGGAGATAGAACTTCCAAACAAATACAATCTTCTTAAACCGGGTATGTTTGTACGGGTTTCCATGGACCTTGGAGAGGTTGAGACATTTGTCGTTCCTGCCAGTACTGTACTGCTGCAGGAAGGAACTAATGTGAGATATGTATTCGCTGAAGAGCAGGGAGTTGCAAAACGAGTTGAAGTGTTAATAGGAAAAAGATTCGATGATAAACTTGAAATTATCTCTGAAAACCTCAGTGAAGGAGATCGGATAGTATCAGAAGGACAATCCAGACTTATTAATGATGATATATTAGAAATAGTTAAGTAAGGTCAGAAAATAACTTAATAAAATGAGTATATATAGTACTTCGGTAAGAAGACCGGTAACAACAATCCTGATTTTCGTTGCACTGATCGTGATAGGCTTATATTCACTGACCCAGCTTCCTATAGATCTCTATCCGGAAGTTGAGTTGCCATTTGTTGGAGTGGTAACGACCTATCCGGGAGCAAGTGCATCAGATATTGAATCGAATATAACAAGGCCTGTAGAAGATATGCTCAATTCAGTGAGTAATCTTAAAGAGATGACATCGACCTCGAGCGATGGTTTATCGGTAATCTTTATGAATTTTGAATATGGTACAAATCTCGATGAAGCCTCCAATGACATACGAAGCAATCTCAGTTTCATAGAGAATTATCTGCCTGAAGACAGCGAAAAACCTACAATAATGAAATTTAATTCAAGTATGATGCCTATTATTTTCTATGCTATTACGGCAGATGAGAGCTACAGGGGGCTTGAAAAGATACTTGATGAAAAAATCGTTAATCCGCTCAACAGGATAGAGGGTGTTGGCTCAGTGAGTCTTGCTGGTGTCCCGGGTCGTAAAGTCTATATTGATGTTGATCCGAGGAAAATGGAAGCCTACAATCTTACTATTGAACAGATTGGCAATATTCTGCGGGCAGAGAACATGAATATGCCTGCAGGATATATAGAGATGGGGCAGAATGATTATCCTCTGAGGATACAGGGTGAGTTTCCAGAGAGTGATGTTATTAAGAACATTGTAGTAAGCAGTTATAACGGTAATAATGTATACCTGAAGGATGTTGCAGTGGTACGTGATACAATCCGAGAAACAAGGCTTGATACAAGAATAAATGGTCTTCAGGGAATGACCATGTATGTTCAGAAACAATCAGGAGGCAATACTGTAAAGGTAACGAGGGAGATAGAAAAATCACTGGCTTCTTTAACAAAGGATCTTCCGCCTGATGTTAAAATAGAAAAGCTTTTTGACAGTGCTACATTTATTAAAGATTCAATCAGCAACCTTACTGAGACACTTCTGTATGCTGCAATTTTTGTTGTTCTGGTTGTACTCTTTTTCCTTGGACGCTGGAGGGCTACTGTAATTATTATTGTAACAATCCCGATTTCACTTGTTGTAGCCTTTATATATCTTTTTGTTACAGGTGAGTCAATAAACATCATCTCACTCACATCTCTTTCAATTGCAATAGGAATGGTGGTGGATGATGCTATTGTTGTCCTGGAAAATATCACAAGACATGTCGAAAGGGGAAGCCGACCAAGAGAGGCGGCTATTTATGCTACGAATGAAGTGTGGCTCGCTGTAATTGTTACTACACTTACAGTTGTGGCCGTATTTTTCCCACTTACATTTGTACAGGGACTTACTGGAGTACTCTTCAAACAGCTTGGGATGCTGGTAACAATTACTATAATAACATCAGTCTTTGCTGCAATAACTCTTACTCCTACAATGAGTGCTCTCTTACTCAAATGGTATCCCATAAGAAAAGATGCGCCATTTTGGACCTATGATGGGAGTATCAGGAAAGCTCTTGACTGGTTTGACCGTTTTTATGAGAAAACCCTGCGGTGGGCGCTTCATCACAAGACAATTGTGTCCCTGCTCTCAATAGTCGTTTTTGTGGTCTCAATGAGCCTCTTTTTCGTGGTTGACACAGAGTTTTTTCCCGAGGCTGATCAATCAAGAATAACTGCAACAATTGAACTTCAGACAGGTACAAGAGTTGACGAAACCATTAAAACAACTGATAAGATTGATATACTGATAGGGGAAAAATATCCGGAGGTGGATCTTGTGTCTTCTTCAACAGGGGCAGATGACCAGGCTGGATTCTCATCACTATTCGGTGCCGGCGGAACCCATATAATAACATATTCGATGAGGCTTGTACCAATTGAAGAAAGGGAAAAAAATGTAATGACCATCGCTGAAGAAATGCGTAATGATTTATCACAATTCCCTGAGATTGTTGATTTTACGGTAAGTACTTCTGAAAGTATGGAATCCTTCGGATCCAATACTGTTGATGTTGAGGTATATGGTTATAATATCGCTGAAACAAATATTGTGGCAGAAGAACTGGCTGCTAAAATCAGGAATATAGAGGGAGCCAAAGATATTACAATAAGTCGTGATAAATCGAAACCCGAACTTCAGATCATCCTTGATCAGAATAAAATGATTACCAGCGGACTCAATACAGCAATGGTCTCTTCTGCTGTCAAAAACAGGGTGGAAGGTATGACAGCGACCCGCCTCCGTCAATCAGGGGATGAGTATGATGTAGTTGTAAGATTCAAAGAGAGCGCACGGAGCACATTGACTGATATTGAAAACATCGGAATAACAAATCCGATGGGCAACATTATCAGATTGGGAGAGATAGCAGAAATAAAGGAGTACTGGTCACCACCAAGTATTGAAAGAAAACGCAGGGAAAGGATTGTTAATGTATCTTTTACACCATATAAGAGATCCCTTACAGAACTCCAGAGAGAGGTCCAGAAAGCCATTGATGAAACAGAAGTTCCTTCCGGTGTTATGGTACAGATTTCAGGTGCTATAGAAGAACAGATGGAATCATTTATGGATATAGCATTCCTTATTGTTGTGAGCCTGATACTTGTTTATCTTATAATGGCCTCACAGTTCGAATCAATGAAGATGCCATTAATAATTATGTTCTCTATTCCTTTTGCCTTCTCCGGTGTGGCACTTGCACTTTTTATTACCAATACGACTCTCAGTGTTATTTCCGGTATTGGTGCTGTGATGCTTATTGGTATCGTAGTGAAGAATGCAGTTGTACTTGT
>CAZTXH010000062.1:0-4924 GCA_964617415.1 uncultured Rikenellaceae bacterium
ACTATTACCTCTGCTATTGAAGGCGAGGGACCAATTCCGGGAGTAACAGTTCAGGTAAAAGGTACTACAATAGGTACCATTACCGATGCAGATGGAAACTACACCCTTACTGTGCCTGAAACTGCAACCACGCTTGTTTTCTCCTATATCGGGATGAAAAAGCTGGAGGTTGAGATAGCAGGTCGTACAGTAATTGATGGTGTGATGGAATCTGACATCCTGGGCCTTGAGGAAGTAGTAGTTACTGCTCTCGGTATATCAAGGGAAAAGAAAGCTCTTGGTTACTCAGTCCAGGATCTTGGCGGTGAAAACATTGAAAAGGCGAAAGTTACAAATATTGTAAACGCTTTTCAGGGTCAGCTGTCAGGAGTTCAGATTAACAACTCTGACGGGGGTGTTTCCGCCGGCGTAAGGATTCTTATCAGGGGTGTTAATTCACTCTCAGCCAGTGGCAATAACCAGCCGTTGTTTGTTGTTGACGGTGTGCCAATAAGTAATTACACAACCAATACCGGAGCGTATGGTGGCAGGGATTACGGAAATATGGCAGCCGATCTTAACCCTTCAGATGTTGAGAATATCAGTGTTCTGAAAGGTGCAAGTGCAGCCGCCCTTTACGGGTCGAGAGCTGTTAACGGGGTTGTCCTCATTACGACCAAAAGCGGTAAATCACAGGGCAGGGGCCTTGGTGTGACTATCGAGGAAAACGTAATGTGGGAAAATCCTCTTGTCATTCCAAAGTACCAGGACCTCTATGGTCAGGGGGGAATGGTTACCGACGGAGAATATGCATTTGAATATGTCGACGGTTCTTATGGCGGTACGAATGACGGTGTTGACGAAAGCTGGGGTCCTCCGCTTGACGGAAGACTGATCGCTCAGTTTGACAGCCCCTATGATGAGGAAACAGGTGTCCGTACACCCACTCCATGGGTCGCACATCCTGACAACATTAAGGATTTCTTTGAGACAGGCGTTAAGAGAACCACTAACGTGGCTATTGCAGGTGCACAAGGTGGATCAAACTTCCGTCTCTCATTCTCAAACCAGGATGTAAAAGGTATATTACCCAATACAGACCTAAGGAAAAACACTATTAACCTGAACAGCGAACTGGCTGTCACTGATAAAATTTCTATCGGGGGGAATGCTTATTATATCCAGAATAAAAGTGATAATATCGCAGAAAACGGGTATACAGGCGGTAACCCGATGCAATCTTTAAGCCAATGGTTCGGCCGCCAGGTTGATATGGAGGTACTTAAGGAAAGATGGGAGGAAATAGACCCGGTTACCGGTCTCCCCTTCAACTGGAATCACAGTTACCATAATAATCCTTACTGGAACCTTAATAAGAACACCAATTCAAGAGACCGTAACAGGATGATTGGTAATGTTAATATGAACTGGAGATTTACCGACTGGTTGTCATTCAGGGCAACAACCGGAACCGACTGGTCAATTGAAGACATTAAAGAGGTAACAGCTCAAGGAGATGTAGGTAGAGGAGATCCTCTGGGAGGATTTACTGCATACTCGCGCCGCAGGCAGGAAATCAATGCCAATGCCAGACTGGAGTTTAACAAATCATTCAGCGATTTTAATGTACTGGCAACCTTTGGAGGTGAATATAATCATTATGATTATCAATACCACCGGACAACTGTTCCCGACCTGATAGTTCCCGACCTTTACTCTGTTAGTAACGCAGCAGCAGCGGCTACAACCAGCTTAAGTGAGACACATACTGAATTACAGAGTCTGTTCGGAACAGCGAACCTGAGCTTCCGTAACTTTGTATTCCTTGACCTTACAGGAAGAAATGACTGGTCATCAACACTGCCGGTAGATAATAATTCATACTTCTATCCGTCAGTATCTCTGTCATTTATTCTTACTGAAGCTCTTGGAATTCAATCAAATATTTTTTCTTTCCTAAAGTTGAGGGGAAGCTATGCTGAGGTAGGTGGTACTGCAGGTGCTTATCAGCTCAACGGAGTCTTCAGTGCTGCTGACCCATATAGCGGAAATCCTTCCCTTAGCTATACGGAAACCATTCCTCCACTGGGTCTGAAGCCACAGAGGAAAAAATCAAAAGAAGTTGGTATGGAACTTAAACTCCTGCAGAACAGGATAAGCCTCGATGCAAACTTCTACAAGGAGAATACTATTAACCAGATCATGAATATTGCAATTTCACCGACAACTGGTTTCAATAACAAGACTATCAATGCCGGTAATCTCCAGAATGCGGGAGTTGAATTGCAGTTGCTGGCAACACCTGTTCAGACACCAAACTTCTCATGGGATGTTACTCTTAACTGGTCGACCAACAAAAACAAAGTTGTCGAACTTTACGGAGACATGAAGTACCTGTCACTCTATTATGCAAGCTGGGGTACTTATGTATATGCCTTCCCGGGCAAAGAATATGGAACACTCTGGGGATATGCAATAGTCCGTGAAAATGTAACACCTGTATACTACGATGAGGAACAAACACAAATTTCTCATTATGAATATTCAGGACGGCCTGTTGTAGGTACCAATGGAAGGTATATCCGGTCAAATTCCAGAACAGACCTGGGTAATGTTTACCCTGACTGGTTCGGAGGTATCAACAACTCATTCAACTATAAGGATTTCAACTTTAACTTCCTGGTTGACTTCAGGAAAGGTGGAGATGTATTTTCCGTAACCAATATGTTTGGTCTTTACACTGGTATCCTAGAAGAAACTGCCGCAATTAATGCAAATGGCAAGAACGTAAGAGATGCTGTCGCTGATGGCGGAGGTGTTCTCATTGACGATGCTGTTTATGGATATGTCTATACCGATGCAAATGGGATAGAACAAGTCCAGTTTACTGATGCAGACGGAAATGATGTTACATCTCCGGTTGTGAATACAACCTATACAAATGCCAATTACCATTTTTATAGCTATTATGCCAAAAATGAACTTTCCACATTTGATGCAAGCTTTGTCAAGTTGCGTGAAGTAGGTATGGGTTATTCATTCAGCAATATCGGATTCCTTAAGTCAATAGGAGTTAAAAACCTTAACCTCTCTTTAATTGGACGTAATCTGTGGATCATATTCAAGAATACAAAAGATATAGATCCTGAGACTAGTTCAAGTGCAGGTAATACTTCTATTGGTATGGAAACAAATGCGATTCCTTCAACCAGATCTTACGGGTTCAATATAAGACTCGATTTCTAACCTTAAAAGCATCTAATTATGAAATATATATTAAAATCGATGAGAATTATATTGGGATTGTTCCTTATTTTGGGTCTTGTTAGTTCCTGTACAAAAGATTTTGAGGAAATGAATACCAGCCCGAACAGTCCTGTTGATGTTCCTGCTATAAATGTCTTCACCAATGCTGTTGAAAATTCAATCAGTCGGGAAATGGGCGGCTGGATACAGCACACCTACCTTGGTGTATGGTGCCAGCAATGGTGTAAAGTGCAGTACCTTGACGAAGACAGATATATGCCCCGTGATATGTCAGGCTATTTCAACTACCCGTATTACGCGCCTTTGAAAGATCTTACAGTTGTAATAAACAAGGCAACAGAGGAAGAAGATGATAAGCTTCTTGCAGCTGCCAAGATCATGAGAGCATGGGTTTTCATGTTCCTGACAGATAACTGGGGTGATGTGCCTTATACCCAAGCATTACAGGGCTTCGAAGAGGACGGAGAACTCCACCCGGTGTATGATACACAGGAGAGCATCTATAATGCACTGCTTGCCGAGCTCGAAGAGGCTAATGTTCTTCTTACGGGTACTACAATATCTTTCGGTACCGGTGATTTGATCTATGACGGTGACCCGGTAAAATGGAGAAAATTTGCCAACTCACTTAAACTGAGACTACTTAACCGAGCTGCCGGCACTCCGTGGACATTTACCTATGATATGGTAGGTGCCCAGGCCGATGTTACAACCAATCCGGGCACTGCAGCCATGGCTGATGCAGATGCACAAATAGCTGCAATACTTGCAAACCCGACACAGTATCCTGTCTTTACATCGAATGATGATAATGCAAAACTGGATTTTCCGGGGATACCATACAGAAACCCGATCTATAATGCTCTTTATTCAAGGAAAGACCAGGCAATTTCTGAAACTATGGTTGACTGGTTGGAAGCAAGGACTGACCCGAGACTTCATGTCTATGCTCAGCCTACACCTAATTCAGTGGATACACCTCCGCTTGATTATGTAGGCTTCCAGAACGGACGCGAGATCTCTTCAGCATTCTTCCCTTCCATATCACTCCTTGGTACGAAAGTAGCCTTTACAGAGACAGCACCTCTCTATGTACTAACATACGATGAGGTCGAATTCATTAAGGCTGAGTATTATATGCGTGCAGGTAACGATGGTTCAGCTCAGACAGCCTATGAGGCTGGTATAGCTGCCTCAATGGCAAGATGGGGACTTACGGACGGCGGAACTGTAAATCCGACATGGGGTGACGCATCAGGTATAACTACCGGTACAACATCCTACCCGGTCAATTTTACATCTTACCTGAATGATCCACTTGTTACATGGACCGGAAAAACAGATGCTGAGAAATACCAGATGATATGTGAGCAGAGATGGGCAGCAATTTTCGGCCAGGGTGTACAGGCTTACATTGAAGTAAGAAGGACAGGTTTCCCCGAAAGGATATTCGAATATGAGCTTGCAGGAGCATATTATCCGGACCTCGGACTGCCTATAAGATTGCAGTATGCTCTTAGTGAGGAAACCTACAATACTGATAACCTTGTTGCTGCTAAAGCTGACCAAAACGTAGAGGCAGGTAATGAAGGTATGTTCAGTACCAATGGTACTCAAAGCCAGGTATGGTGGCATACAAGGAAAAATCCGATTCCTACTGAAACAGAATATCCATAGG
>CAZTXH010000062.1:4934-9564 GCA_964617415.1 uncultured Rikenellaceae bacterium
GGGCTCGAAAGGTCCTCTTCTTTTTTTATATGACTATCCTGAAAGATTAATATTATACACTTGTTATATGATACAAATCGATAATAAGAGATTCCTCTCCCGAGGACTCGGGACGAGGAATCTCAACTTAATTATTAATTAATCATTACAAACACTCATATTTTTTAATATAATAATTGGAGTGATTCTTATGCTGTTAATATAAAATTTAATAGTTTTGTTCAAGGATTGCTTTATGGACAAATTTTTAAAAGTCATGAAAAGGACAAAACTGGTTACATTATTATTTGTACTATTCTTATTTTACAATTATGGCCTGGCTCAGGGTGATTGCAAGGTATTATTACCAGCTCTGGCTGGCAAATATACCGGTGATTGTAAGTCAGGTCTCGCAGACGGAATGGGAGAAGCTGTAGGTGAAGATTTTTATAAGGGTGAGTTTAACAAAGGATTGCCAAATGGTGAAGGCACCTATTTATGGAAAAACGGCGCCACTTATACAGGAGAATGGAAGAAGGGGAAAAGACACGGTAGTGGAAAATATGAATACAGAACCCGGGAAAAAGATTCTGTCCTGGCAGGAGAATGGAGAAATGATAAATTCATAGGAGCACAACAAATTCGTCCTTATGTGATAGAATATCGTACAGGTGTGGGCAGGGTATCATGTATGAGAATAGGAGACAGACCTTATGTTAAGTATAAATTCTCACGAGGAGGAGGCGAGAGTTATTCATTGATAAGCAACCTCTTGTTGCAGTCAAATTCCGGTTCTGAGAAGATAGCACCTGATTTTACCGGTTATGAAAATGTTACTTTCCCTTTCAGCGCTAGAATGACTTTTAATGCTCCCAATGCATTCTATACTGCGTCAATATTTTGTGAGTTGAGACTTACTATAAATGAACCGGGAGCCTGGTTGGTTACAATTTCTTTTTAACAATAAAGAATTTAGAAAGCTTATTCCACCTTCATGCTTACAAGTTCAACCCTGGTGGCTGTGACTTTCAGGATCTTAATCAGGATATTTTTTATGCGTATAACTTCATTATTGACAGGGATATTGCCGTGATAAAACAGTATCATACCGGCAAGAGTCTCATAATCATCTTCTTCAGGCAGGTTGAGCTGGTATTTATCATTAAGGTAGTCTATCTCTAAACGTCCGGAAAAAATATAATCATTATTACTCAGGACTTTCTCTGTTAATTCATTTACATCATGTTCATCCTCAATGTCACCCACTATTTCCTCAACAACGTCCTCAATAGTGACCATTCCTGATGTACCTCCGAATTCATCAACTACAAGTGCCACATTTTTCTTTTCATCAACAAATACTTTCAACAGCTTATTTGCCGCCATAGTTTCAGGTACTATTGCAAGTTTCCTGATACTCGATCTTATGTCGGTAGGATTCTTGAATATATCTTTCAGCTCAAAATAACCAACAATGTTATCGATGGTATCCTGGTAAATAAGTATCTTGGAATGCTGGGTCTCAATAAATTTCTCTTTCAATTCTTCAATTGAGCTTGTACAATCAATAGCTTCTATCTCAGTTCTTGGCACCATACATTCCCGGAGTTTAACATTGGAGAACTCAAGCGCATTCTGGAATATCTTTATATTATTGTGACCCGGTTCTTCTGATTCTTCTTTTTGTTTGCTCAGACTTACAAAATGGTCAAGATCAACTTTACTAAAAACAACATTTTCCTGTGATTCTTTAATCGGTTTTTTTCTGGAAATGAGACTAATAAACAGGTTTGATATTGACAGAACACTCTTGCTGATGGGATAAAAGATCCAAAAGAAAAACAGGGTGGGTATACTTAATATTTTCAAAAAGAAGTTTGGTAAAATAATAAAAATTGTCTTTGGCAAAAATTCCGCTACCAGAAGTATTATAGCTGTTGAAATCAGTGTATTGATAAGAAGTATCAGCAGATCAGAGCCTAAAATTGGTGTCCAGATCGGATTGAAAAGCTTTGAGAAGAAGAGACCATAAACAACCAGTGCAATATTATTGCCTATGAGCATTGTGGCAATGTACTGACCAGGATTATTTACAAATATTCTGAGGATACCTGAACCAAAAGTACCCTGTTTAATATCAAGTTCCATCCGCAATTTGTTTGAAGAAACAAATGCGATCTCCAGTCCTGAGAAAAATGCGGAAAAAAGAATTGCCAGAAGTATGATAATGATGGCATTCATACTATAAAATTAGTCTTTTTTTCGCTCCCTGTGTCGGAGCCAGGCAAAGAGAAAAGAGATTATTGCCATCACGGGAAAGACAAAGGCCATTTTACCTCCATCATGTATAATGTACCTTATACCCACAATAACACATAATGTCCCGGTTATGAGCCATATTATTTCAAAAATAAGAAGGAATTTTTTACTCATCGTGAAGATAAATTGTAGCGGAGACATTTTTTATTCTTCGCTTTGTAAGTTTCGGATCTGATTCAAAACCGGTACCCATAATTGTCTGATCCTCATTTGTGATTTTTACAAACCGGTCGGTAAAAATCCGCTCTTTCTCCTGATCCCAGAATAACTGCTCGGTTTCAAGCTTGTCACCAGATCTATTAACAACTACAACAGAATCATCCAACTCCCATAGCTTTTCACTATCGATATATTTTGCATATTTTGCGGCTACATTAGCAACAGGCTCCAATTGGCCATCATAAAATTCAATTATCATCCCATGCCTGAATTCGGTGTATGGATTACCCAGATTATCCCATCTCTCCATAACCGGTGAAGACATGATAAGCTGAATCTTACCCGAATCAGTGAATACGGTATTTATATCCTTCCCCGATAGTGAAGGAAGTGTTAAAATATCAAAACTATCGGTCTTCTCTATCTTCACTTCGCACGAAACAATAAGCAAAGCAGTTAGCAATAGTACTGAGAATAATGAAAAATATCTATATGAGATTATGATTCTTTTCAAAAATATTCTGATTATAATGATTTATTAATCAAACAATAATAAGAATAATTAATCATATTTAGGTTTCAAGAACCAGAAATCGTATAAATTCAGACTTAATCCTATAGTGATTAACTCCTCACTGTGCAAAACTGAGATGTCAGAACCATATCTTTTTGTATAGTCGATAAAGATATTGGTTTTCGATAGAGAACGTCTCATTGGTATTCCGAAGCCAATACTAATTCCATACTCTTTTAACTGTTCTCCATTTATTTTAACATAGTTATTTTCTAAGTGTGCTCCAAGACGGTATTCCACTCTTTTAATGTAACTGTAATTGGAATACTTATCAGGAATATATTCTATTCCGAATTTATATGATCGGGTATCAGTGTATAAGCCTCCCGTACCATTGATGTTTGCCTTGGACCATTTTGTTTCATTATAGTCGAATCCGACTGTAAGAATATTTTTCTTTCCAAAAGATATTCCTGTACGGAGTGTGCCCGGGATAAATGCTTTTGATGCATCTGTAGTATATGATAATGTATCAACTGATCCGTAGGCTGAAAACAAATAGATAAGATTCTCATAATCCGATTTGTAATTTGTACCAGGAGTTAGCGATATACCTGCATTAACAAAAAAATCGTCACCAATAGGCATAAAAAACTGAGCACCATACTCTAAATTAATACCTGAGAGATGTAATCTCTCTGAATTACTATTATGGAAAACATAATAATAATCACTAAATACAATTTGATTTGTTCTGGAAATTTCTCCAAGTATTACTGTCATATTTGCTCCAACAGAAAGGTATCTGGTAATATTCAGGCCAGCACCGAAAAATAATCTTGAATATCCGCCTTCGCCGAGATGTATTTCTGTATATTCTCCGGTCTCTTCATCATACTCCGGATCGAGTTCAGTAACCTCATTGGATATTTTATAATAGCCATTGCTGAAAGGAGTTATTCCGATACTTACTCCCATTCCTTTAAAAATAGGAAATCCAAACATCAGATGATCAAAATTCATATCATCAGAAAAATGACTGGATGAACCTTCAGTCAGAAAATTCATTCCATAGTCAAGTCCAAAGTCAAAAACAAATGAATTTGTATCAATACTGCTATAGGATGCGGGATTCATATAGTAAATTGAACTGTTATCCCTTATACCTGTTCCAATACCCCCCATACTTATGCTTCTGAATGAACCAGCTGGTTCAAGTAGTCCTATATTAAAACGTGAATACGGAGAATTAATGAGTTTTTGCCCTGAAACAGTAAATGAAAAGAATAATATATTAACTAAAATTATTGTCGCCCGTAATTTATACATTGTGTTCTAAAATGTAATTTAATCCTTCTATCACAATATCAGGCATATAATTGACTTCTTTGATAATTCTGTTTTTCAGGTATCCTGCATCGCCACCTGTAAGAACCAGATTTATGCCCTTATGTTTTTCTTCAAACGTGCGAATATACTCATTTATTTCATATATGACTCCGTTAATAACGCCGGCAGTGATTGCTTCAAGAGTATTTTTACCTGGGGAATTGAATTTTTCGGTTGTAGAACCCAATGGGAGCCTTTTTGTGAATTTATTGAGGGCTTTGAATCTCATACTGATGCCCGGTGATATATTTCCCCCTTTAAAGGTTTTGC
>CAZTXH010000063.1:0-9181 GCA_964617415.1 uncultured Rikenellaceae bacterium
GAGTAAGAGTTTCCCAACCAGGTACAGGCGAACTTGGAGAAAGTTTTAACCTCAGGGGGCTGATCGGAAATCTTTATACCTTGATACTTATAAACGGATTGCCTGTTAAACCAACCTCAGTAATCGGAATGCCTATTCTCAATCAGCTTCCAATACGGCAGGCCGAGAAAATTGAAATCATTTATGGCCCGGCAGCAGCAGTTTATGGCGCAGATGCTGTTTCAGGAGTCATTAATATAATTACACGTGAAGCTGACAAAGGAACATTCGTATATGGTGATGTGAGTATTGGACAGAGTGAGTACAGGAATACCAATTTTATGGTTGGAGGAAAAGCCGGAAAAAATAAAAATATACTTCAGTATAGTTTTTACGGAGGGCTGATGGAAACTGCTGATCAGAACATTATAGAGGGATATGAAGAAGTCTATAATCCGATGCATTACCTGCAGGATAAAGGATATAAGTACACATTCGGATCTACTATGTATGAACCTGTTGAGGTCACAAGAAATCTTTTGCAGGAATATGGTATCAGCACTGCTGACTTTATGAATGATAATTACAGTTATAATTATGATGGTTCGCTTAATTATCCTACAATAGAGAACCTTCCATCAGAGAGTAATCTTCTGGGCTTCCAGCTACGGTATCGCGACTTCAGCCTTTCATACAATAGTATGTACCGACGATCACACAGTTCACTCGGACAGTCATCATACCTTTTTAAATATAACAATCCTCAAAACTACTGGGGGGAAACGATCAGATCAACAACATTAAGCTATAACCATGAATGGTCACCAAGGTTCTTTACAACAACCAACTTTTCAAACCTTCTTTACAAGATGGATAATAACTCAAGCATAGGTGTCACATTTATCTCATATACAGATAAGGTTTACAGGTATGCAGCCAGTAATGATTTTCTTTTTGAACAACTTTTTACTGTTGTACCTGTAAAGGGACTTGAAATTGTGACCGGTCTGACTTACATGAATTCAGCCCTGCTAAAACAAACAAATTTTCTGGATGCTCCTTTCGATCCTAAAACATATAAATTTTTCAAATCGCATGTAGAAGTAATTGATTCTGTTTCTGGCTCCTTTGGATATAATGCTGGTGTTCATCATGATCTTTCAGCCTTCACTCAAACTTATTATTCTCTGAAATCGTTCAGGTTTATGGGAGGCATAAGAGTAGATAACAACTCACAGTATGGATTGTCGGTAAGTCCCAGAATTGCAGGCCTTTATATTTTCAATCCAAAAACCACTGTAAGAAGCTCTATAGGATTTGCATATAAAGCCCCTCCTGCTTCAATGGCATGGCAATCTCTGGCATATAAAGCAGGAACAAATCTTGATAGCCTTATCTATCTGTCAATTCCTAATTCGGATCTGGAACCTGAAAAGTATATGTCCGTAGAGCTTGGCCTGATAAAACACTATCGCAAAAATGTAACTCTGAATATATCAATTTACTACAACTCAATAAAGAATCTGATACATGATAAATATATAAGACTTGACGAACTAAATCTTCCCAAGGCTATATCTACGTCTGATACTGCTTCTGTCCTGACCAAGATTAATGAGCGAAATGCCATTTCAAGACTTTATGGCCTGCAGGCAAATATAAAGATCAACGACCTTGTCAAATCAATAAATATGGATGCAGAAGTTAGTCTTACCTTTGCAAAATCGAGCCAGTCATTTCCTGATATACTCGAAATTGCTGGGAATTACCTCACTTTGAACGATTTTAAGCTTGTTCCAAATCATTTCGGTCAGATGAAGATCTCCATGCAGCCTGCTAAAGGTCTATATATTCAGGTTTCAAGTATCTGGGAATCAAGCTGGTTGAGACTTATTATTCCATTTAAAGAATTATATAGTGAGATAATTAAGAATGTTGATGGATTTTACAGTATGGATGCAGTAGTAAACTACCAAATTGGCAATAACATAGCAAGTTTCATTAAGATACGAAACCTATTTAATGAAAAATATGGCGGACCTGTCTATTCCGGCATGGGTACCCCGTTGCCCTATAATCCTCAGACAGGCAGGACTATTCAGGTTGGTCTTTCATATACGCTGAATTGATTAAAAGATTGGTCATATTGGCTATCCTGTTACTGTTCTACTGGTCATCAGAATATGAAGCCAGAGGCCAGGACAGCCTGCTGGTTACTATAAAAACCAGCGAGGAGAGGCTTGCTGATTCAGCAAAAGCCGCCAGCTACCTGGAAAAAGCACAGAGATTTAATCTTATTAACCAAAACGACAGTGCAATTATATATATATCAAAATCACTTTCAATTGCAGCGGATAAAAGCATAACACATATTGAAGCTGCTGACTATGAGTTGCTTGGAGCAATATATGAGGAACAGGGTAACTGGGATGAAACACTGCGGAATTATTTAAGAGCATCATCGGCCTATACAAAACTCAATGACAAAGAAAATGAAGCAAGGATAATTAGATTAATCGCATGGAATTATTTCAGGGCAGGTGTTTATAAGAAATCTGCACAATATTCTGAACAGGAATTTAACCTTTACAGCGATAAGGAAACAGGATTTCAGGCCACTGCAGCCGAATTAACCGCTAAATCATATTTCTATCTTCCTGATGACTCATTATCAGCACAATGGTATAATACTGCCGCATCCTGTTATGAGAAGGGTAAGGACACAACGGGATTTTTAAGATGTTATGAGAAACTAGGAACACTTTATATTCAGATGGGAATGTATGATCGATCATATGAAAAATATCAGGAAATGCTCTCCTACTATTCCCGGGAAATTGACAATAAAAACATAGCTTCCACATATAACCAGCTGGGTTTTCTGATGTTCAGAAAAGGTGATCTGGATGAAGCTCTCAGATACTTCATGGAAGCAGTTGATTTTTCTGAAAAAACAGGTGGGGATGATTATTTTCTAACTGATGTTTGGTCGAATATTGCTATTTGCCATCAAAATGCAGAAAACCAGATAGTAATGCTTCAAAGCTTTGAAAAGGCTCTTCAGTATGCAAAAAAATCAGGAAGAACAGATGAAGTTGCACGCATAAACCTGATACTCGCCAGGATCTATTTCAACAAAGGTGATAATTACCATGCAGAATTATATTGCCTGGACTGTATTGAATCTGCAACAACCTCGGGAAACCTTAATGTACTTCAGATGTGTTATCAGGACTATTCGGATGTTCTTGAAAAAGGAAATGATTTTGTTAAGGCCCTTGAATATTACGAAAAACATCTCCAGCTTCGTGATTCTCTGTACTTTGCTGAACAAATTGCAGAAAGAGAAATTGCAGATAAACTTGATGAATTTGATGCTATTGAACAACGCATCAGAAATGAGCTGGCTACTGAAGAGATCCGTGAGCTCGAAGTGAAGAATCTTAAAGCTGAAGCATTACAGAAAGAAAATGAACTTAAGCTTCTGATGAATGAGAGGGAACTGGAAAGATCAGAAAAAGACAGGATTGCACAATCTCTTGTCCTTCAAAGAGAAAGATATGAGTTGGGTCTCAGGGAACAGGAAGTCACGTCCCTCCGGCAACAACAGGAAATTGACAGTCTCATGTTAAAAAAGAAAGAGGATGAAGCTCTTGCTCTGGAACAGGAGAAACAACTGCTTGAAAAGGATAAACTACAAAAGGAAACAGAACTTAAAAATGAAAAACTGGCACGCCAACTTGCTGTAGGAATAGGTTCCCTGGTATTACTCATAGCAGTTATTATTCTATTCAGCCTTTTGTCAACAAGAAAGAAAAATCGCTTGCTGGCTGAGAGTAAAAGTAAGATCGAAAAAATCAATGCTGATCTCGAGATAAAGAATACAGAAATCGTTAAACAGAAGGATATTATTGAACAAAAAAACGAGTCTATCACTGATAGTATTCAGTATGCCAGCCGTATACAGGCAGCTGTTCTCCCTCCTCCCGACTTCCTGAATGAATGGGGCATCGATAATTTTATACTCTATAAACCAAAAGATATTGTTAGTGGCGATTTTTACTGGGGATCAAAACAAAAGCATAGGATAATAGTGGCTACCGGAGATTGTACAGGTCATGGAGTACCCGGTGCTTTCATGAGCATGCTTGGCCATGCCTTCCTGGAGGAGATAATCAATACAAGGAAAATTGAAAATGCCGCAATAATACTTAATAATCTAAGGGATGAAATAATTAATGCTCTCAAACAGAAAGGAATATCGGGAGAGGCAAGAGACGGTATGGATATTTCTCTTGTAATGATTGATATGAAAGAAGGAAAACTAAATTATGCAGGTGCAAACAATCCTCTTTATCTTGTCAGGGACAGTAAGCTGATGAAATATCCTCCCGATCGTATGCCCATAGGTATACATTTTATTTCGTTTACTCCTTTTACCAACCATACTATCGAGATCAGGAAGGGTGATTACCTGTATCTGTTCTCTGATGGGTATGCAGATCAGTTTGGAGGACCCAATGGAAGGAAGTTCATGTATAAACCATTCCAGAATCTGTTACTGAAGAATCACCACAAACCAATGGAACAACAGAAAGAGATTCTCGATAATACTTTTGAGGAATGGAAAGGCGACCGCGACCAGGTTGATGATGTGATTGTGATCGGCATGAAAGTGTGATGGCGAACTCAACTTTGAATGTTTTAAACAGGATTATTAAAACGGAGGATGGTTCCGATACTATATATGTTCCTGAAATAGATGAACACTACCATTCGATCCATGGAGCTATTCAGGAATCTGAGCATGTTTTTATAAAAAATGGATTTGACTTTTCACAATTCGATCCTCTGCACATATTTGAAGCCGGCTTTGGCACTGGCCTGAATGTACTCTTAACAGCAATACGGAATCTGAACAGTAAACGTGAGGTATTCTATACCGCAATTGAAAAATATCCTGTTAACGAGGCGATAATAAACTCACTTAACTATCATAGTTACTTTGGTGCAGAGGGAAAGGAGATTTTCAAGCTCATACATTCATCAGAATGGGGAAAAATGAATAGAATATGGAGCAATTTTTCAATCAGAAAAGTAAAGGGTGATCTTATCAAAGATCCTATGCAGGGCCGTTACGAATTGATTTATTTCGATGCATTTGGCCCCGACAAACAACCTGAAATGTGGACAAAAGAGGTCTTTGACAAGATATCAGAGGCAACTTTAAAGGATGGAATCTTTGTTACATATTCGTCGAAAGGAGATGTTAAAAAGAATCTTAAAATCTGTGGTTTTAGGGTGACTCTTCTTCCAGGACCACCGGGAAAACGTCATGTCATAAGGGCAGTCAAAAACTGAAAAATAAATATCACTAAAGCCTTTTTTACTTTACCCAAAGTATTAACTTTGCGAAAATTTTAATCTAATATATTCAAAATGAAAATCAATGGATTAATTATTCTGACAATCGTTATGTTCATGGCTCTTGGCGCCTGTTCAGAAAGTGCAGTAAAATCTGCAAAAATGAATACCAATACAGATTCCCTGGCTTATGCCCTCGGAACAATTTACTACAATGGGCTTAATGCAGATAGTCTGGATCTTGACCCATTGCTTATAGCCAAGGCTATGTTTGATGGTAAAGACGGAAAATCCATGATGACCGATGAAGAAGCCAGAACGTTTGTAAGGCTGTTTATAAATGACCGTGAAGCTGAAACAATAGCTAAACAAAACGAAGCAAATCGAGAATTATATAAAGACTATATTGCTGAGAATGAAGCTTTCCTGGAAAAAAATAAAGAGAGATCTGAAGTTACAGTAACAGAAAGCGGATTACAGTATGAAGTGATAAAAATGGGTAGCGGCCCAAAACCTGATGCTTACAGTACTGTCAGGGTACATTATGTCGGCACTCTCATCGATGGAACTGAATTTGACTCATCCATCAAGAGAGGCGAACCGGCTGAGTTTCCCTTGAACGCTGTAATCCAGGGCTGGACAGAAGCCCTTCAGCTTATGCCTGAGGGATCAAAATTCAAAATCTATCTTCCTGAAAATCTGGCCTATGGTGCAAGCGGCGCAGGTGAACAGATAAAACCATTTTCAACCCTCATTTTTAATGTTGAACTTCTCGAAATAGTAAAATAATGAAGTATTCCAAATATGGCATTTGAAACTACAGGCAGGATTATTGACATCTCCCCTGTCAATCAGGTAAGTGATAAGTTCCGTAAACGTGAATTTGTCATCGAGAAAAAAGAAACAGGAGGTGCTGCAGTATTTGTGGACTATATAAAGTTCCAGTTAATACAGGATAAATGTGAGCTCATCAATGAATCATTTATGAATGAAACTGTTAAGATATGGTTCAACCTCAGGGGCAACAAATGGGAAAGAGATGGAAAAGTAAACTATTTCACTAATCTTGATGTATGGAAGATAGAGAAAATATCCCTTGATGAACAGGACAAGGATGCCTCATCTGATGTGACCCTTGAAGACATTCCTCCTGAAAATGATGAACTAAATGACCTGCCGTTTTGATAACAATTAGAGTCATATGAATCCACTCCTTAAGGAATGGAATACTCCGTTCAATACACCCCCTTTTAATGTAATAGAGACTGTACATTTCATCCCCGCTGTTGAGGAAACAATTAAATCGGCTGGTGAGGAAATAAAAACAATAGCTGATAATCCCGAACTTCCTGATTTTGAAAACACGATTGCTGAAATGGATAGGACAGGCAGGAAACTGGGAGAAATAACAGCTATTCTTTTTAATCTTAACAGTGCAGAAACAAGCAAAGATTTACAGGAAACCGCCAGAGCTGTTTCTCCTATGCTTGCACGTTTTTCGAATGATATCACCCTTAATGAAAAACTATTTGCCAGAGTAAAGTCAGTATATGATTCAAGGGAATCAGCAGGACTCACAACAGAACAAAAGATGCTTGTTGAAAAGGACTACAGGAATTTTATTCTCGGCGGTGCCGGTCTGGATGAAAATAAAAAACAGCGTTTCAGGCAAATATCAGAGGAACTCTCACGACTGGCAGTTACTTTTGATGAAAACATCCTGGAAGAGACAAATTCTTTCGAACTTCATATCACTGACAAAAAGGATCTTGAAGGATTATCGGAAGGAGCTGTTGAGATGGCTGCCATGGAAGCTAAAAAACGCAAAAAAGAAGGATGGGTTATCACACTTCATTTCCCGAGCTATATACCCTTCATGCAATACTCCGAAAAAAGAGATCTGCGTGAAAAAATGCTTAGAGCATATACTTCAAGAGCCTTTCACGGTAATAAAAACGATAACCGGAAACTAGTTTATGATATAGTCTCACTGCGACTCGAATTAGCTGAAATACTGGGATTTAAAAACTTTGCAGAATTAATCCTCAGAGACAGGATGGCTGATAAAACAGAAAAAGTTGAGTCTTTTCTGAATGAACTTCATGAAGCATCAAAAAAAGCTGCTCTCAGGGATTATGAAAACCTGAAAAATTATGCCAGCGAAAATGGTTATAACGATAAGCTGGAAAGATGGGATTGGGCTTTTTATTCCGAAAAACTGAGAAAATTAAAATATAACATTGATGATGAAGTTCTAAAACCTTACTTTGTTCTTGAAAATGTAGAAAAAGCCATTTTTAACCTCGCCTCGACACTTTATGGCATCAAGTTCATCAAAAATGAAAAAATCCCTGTTTACCAAGAGGAGGTAAAGACATGGGAAGTCCATGACAATGACAACTCCCTGCTGGCAATACTTTATTTGGATTATTTTCCAAGACCAGGAAAATCAAATGGTGCATGGATGACTTGCTACCGTGAACAAAGCTCAGATGCAGAAAAAGATATAAGACCTCTTGTTTCCATAGTCGCTAATTTCACAAGATCAACTCTAACAAAACCTTCCCTCCTTACATTTAATGAAGTAACAACATTTCTACACGAGTTTGGTCATGCTCTTCACGCAATACTCACAAAATGTACATACGAGACACTATCAGGAACCAATGTGGCTCGTGATTTTGTTGAACTGCCATCACAGCTTTTGGAGAACTATGGATTCGAGAAAGAGTGGCTCTCCAAATGGGCAATCCATTACATAACAGGAGAAAAAATACCTGATACAATTATTGGTAAGATAAAAGAATCATCAACATTCAATGAGGGCTATGCATGTAACAGGCAAATAGGTTTTGCGTTCCTCGATATAGCATGGCACACTCTAAAAGCTCCTGTAAATGATGATATTGAAACATTTGAATCGGCTGCAATGAAAAAGACAGAATTATTCCCTCCCGTAGACGGATCAAATATGAGCGTTTCGTTCAGCCATATTTTTTCCGGAGGATATGCAGCCGGGTATTACGGCTATAAATGGGCAGAAGTTCTTGATGCCGATGCTTTTAAATACTTCAAAGAAACCGGGATATTTAATAGTAAAACTGCATCAGCATTCAGGAAAAATATACTGGAAAAAGGTAGTACTGATAAACCAATGAATCTATATGTTAGCTTCAGAGGTAAAAAACCAACAATCGATGCATTCCTTGAACGCAGCGGTTTTAAGTAAAAATTATAAATATGTACTATCTTTATCAGAACTTTGGAAGAAGGTTGTATAATTATATATTACTTATATTCAATACATAACATAACAATATGATTCTTCTTTTTGAAGGTGAAGGCAAAAAGATTTATGCAACAGGCACAAATAAACAGCTAAGCAGGATTGATATTAATAAGCTGATATGGCTGTTTGGTAATGCTGCTCAGTTAGATATTGAGAAGCTTGAAGGTATGTATCTTGGCCCTCGCAAAGAGATGATAACTCCCTGGAGTACGAATGCTGTAGAGATTACACAAAACATGGGCATCACCGGAATAACCAGGATCGAGGAATTTCATCCTGCTTCAAAAAATACAGAATGGGATCCAATGTTACAATCTTTATATAATGGGCTCGATCAGAGTATTTTCGCAATTGACAGGGAACCCGATCCTGTTATGGACATTGATGATATCAGAGAATATAATAACAGGGAAGGACTGGCTCTCAGTGATGAAGAGATAGAATATCTAAATGAATTAAGCAAAAGTATCGGACGCTTACTTACTGACAGTGAGATATTTGGTTTTTCCCAGGTTAATTCAGAACACTGCCGTCATAAGATCTTTAACG
>CAZTXH010000063.1:9191-9484 GCA_964617415.1 uncultured Rikenellaceae bacterium
AATAAGGATAACTGTGCATTCATCCAGGGACCTGTTATAGAACAATTTGCACCTGTCACGCAGGACAAATCAGATTTCTTCAAAATTACAGATTATGAATCAGTATTATCGCTGAAAGCTGAAACACATAATTTTCCAACAACTGTTGAACCTTTCAGTGGAGCATCGACCGGTACCGGTGGTGAAATAAGGGATCGTATTGCTGGTGGTAAAGGTGCTTTCCCCGTTGCCGGAACTGCTGTTTATATGACCTCCTATCCCCGGCTGGATGACTCCAGAAAGTGGGAGAAGAA
>CAZTXH010000064.1:0-8071 GCA_964617415.1 uncultured Rikenellaceae bacterium
AATCTATACCTTGAAAAGTCCGGGAAAAGAAAAAAAGTTATTCTCATCTTACAGAAAATATTCGCGTAAAAAGGATGGTGATAAATTGATTCTGTCAAAGTATAACAATAATAATGATTCAACTCTGGTAATAACCGAAGGAAAATGGTATACCGGAGACAATCCGGAACTCGATAAGATTAAGTGGATTCAAGGAACGCAATCATGTACTATCAACGGCTATCCTTCCGTCGTAGTAATAAAACAGGTAATTGAACAAAAACCATTACCTTTTGAGGAAGTTGCAGGTGATATGCTTATGGGTTACCAGGACTATCTTGAGTCAGAATGGATAATGCAATTAAAGAATAAATACAACGTTAATGTTGAAGATCAGGTTTTTCTGGAGATAAAAAAAAGCATGAATAATGAATAGATTTCTGATAATAATATTTATTATAATTATAACTGCCGGATGCCGGAATTCCAGGCGTGATCCAAAACGGGTTGCTGTTGCACGGGCAGGAGATACTTATCTGTATCTGGATCAGATACCACAGCTTGTTACTGAAGAAACATCAGCTATCGATAGTACAGGCATAATACATGATTATATAAACAAATGGGCCAGGGAACAATTCCTTTATCAGAAAGCTGTCGAAAATCTATCTCCTGATCTTAGGGATGAAATAGATAGTCAACTTGAAAAGACAAGGACCGATCTTGTAATTTATCAGTATCAGAGGCAAATGATGCTGGAAAAAATGGATACTACTATAGCTGAAGATGAACTGGAAAATTACTATTCAGCTAACCAGGAAAGTTTTCTCATGGGCTCAAATATTATCAAAGCTCTTTTTATAAAGCTACCGGTCGAAACACCTAATATTTACAGGATCAGGAATCTTGCACGCTCGAATGAGCAGAATGACCTTCAGGAACTTGAATCTATCTGTTTCCAGTTCGCTGATAAATTTGATGATTTTAATGAGAAATGGATCCCATTCAACAGGCTTATTTTAGAATTGCCTGAGAACATCTCAAATGAGGAATACTTTCTTAGAAGAATATCTTTTTATGAATCGAGAGATTCCACACATATTTACTTTATAAATATAAGAGACTACAGACTAAGATCTACACTGGCTCCATTTGAATATGTAAGGGATGATATTAAAAGGATCATCTGGAATAATCGAAGGCTTGAGTTTATTCAGACTCTGGAAAACGGAATTTATAATGATGCACTTAAAGAGAATGGTTTTACAATATTTAACAACTTATTATGATGAAAAAGGGTAAGGGATTGATTTTGATACTGGCAGGAATACTTATTTCAGGATATTCAACCATAAAAGCACAGGTGCTGGTTGAATCAGTAGCGGCAATTGCAGGAAATGAGGTGATTTATCTGTCTGACATAGAAACCCTTGTGATAGATTTAAAAAGAAGTGGAGACAGGTCTCCAATTGACAAGCAACGATGCACTGTGCTTAATGAACTGCTTGTTTCACGTCTCTTTCTCGACCAGGCAAGAATTGACAGTATAGAAGTAACACCTGATATGGTAGAAAATGAGGTTAATATGAATATTAACAGTGCAATACAAAGTGCCGGTAGTGAAGAGGCCCTTGAGGAATATTTCAGGAAGAGTATGGTTGAAATACGGAGGGATATCCGAAAAGCACTGGTTGAACAGGAAATAATCAGAGAAGTACAGTCAGGTATTGCTGCAGATGTTACGGTAACACCAAACCAGTTAAAAAAGTATTATTCTGATATACCAAAAGACAGCCTCCCGGTTATACCGGCAAAGGTCCAATTGAGTATAATACAGCTTGATCCACCTGGTAAAGAAGAAAATAAAGCTGAAGCAAGACAAAAACTTCTTGATCTCAGAAGTGATATTCTTGCCGGTAAAAGTTTCAAAGTTCTTGCAACACTATATTCTGAAGATCCTGGAACTGCAAGAAACGGAGGCGAACTGGGGTATACTGTCAGGGGATCACTTGAAAAAGCTTATGCCGATGCAGCATTCAGCCTTACAAAAAATACAGTATCAAGAATTGTTGAGACAAGATATGGATTCCATATTATTCAGCTGATCGATCGCAAAGGCGACATGATAAATACACGACATATTCTGATTAAACCCAAGGTTAAACCGGAACAGGTTACAAGGGCAGTTAACAGACTTGATAGTCTTGCCAATATGATAAGAAAAGATAGTATTAGCTTTGAACTGGCAGCAAAGTTATATTCAAGTCACAAAGACAGCAGGATAAATGGAGGGAAACTGGTAAGTAACAATCCCTCTGAACGAATCACATGGTTCACTCTTGATGAACTTAATCCTGAAATGTATGTGAAAGTCAGAGATAGGAAACAGGGTGAAATATCTGAAGCTTTCAGAACAACAGATGAAGATGGAAATGTAGTATTCAGAATAGTAAGACTGGATAATGAGATTCCTGCACATAGGGCCAATCTGAAAGATGATTATGAGATCCTATGGACAGCTGTATTAAGACAAGAACAATCCAAAGCATATGAAAACTGGATAGAGAAGAAAATTGAAAGCACATATATTAGAATCAGTGATGAGTTCAAATCATGTGATTTTCTGAAAGAAGGATGGCTGAAATGAGATCCATAAGGTGTTCAGATATTTATAAATATTTCTTTTTATTACTATTAGGCCTGGTAATAACTTCCGTCTCAGCATCTCAGGATACCGAACCTCAGAAAAAGAAAAGTAAAAAAATTGAAATTTTACATGCTGATGTCTGGCAGGTTGATGAGACAATTGACAAAGACCTGCAACAGCTTCTTGGTAATGTTGCCCTCAAACATGAAGAAGTGTGGATGAATTGTGACAGTGCTTACTACTATCAGGATGTAAATCAAGTAAAAGCTTTTGGAAATATTCATATACAGCAGGGAGATACACTACATCTCTATGGAAATTATCTTTATTATGACGGGGAAACTGAATTTGCATTTGTGGAAGGTGATGTTGAACTAATTGATAAAGAGACACATCTGTTCACAACTGCTGTAACTTACGATTTTATTACCGACATTGCCCATTATAACAATTACGGCAGAATTATTAATGGAGACAATACACTGACAAGCAGGATTGGAATATATTATGCTTCAGAAAATCTCTATCACTTCAAGGACAGTGTGAAAATTGTCAATCCTGATTATATTATGACGGCGGATACAATGGATTATAATACTGAATCAGAAACAGCTCTTTTTACAGGTCCCTCTGAACTGGTTGGTGACAGTCTTTATTTATATTGTGAAAGAGGATGGTACGATACTAAAAATGACATAACAAGTATATGGAAAAATGCCCTTATCGATAATATGCAGCAAATCATTAAAGGGGATTCACTTTATTATGAAGATTATTCCGGCTTTGGCGAATCTTTTGGAAATACCAGTCTTACAGACACTACCGATAATCTGATCGTAAAGGGACATTATGCCTGGTATTATAAAGAACCTGAAAAATTTATGGTAACCGATAGTGCTCTCTTTATCCAGATCTCGGAAGAAGATTCACTCTTCCTGCATGCTGATACACTCAGGTCTGAATCACTGGTGGCAGACTCAGCATCAGGTACTCAGTACAGGATTATGAAAGCATATTATGAATGCCGTGTTTTCAGTAATGACATACAGGCAAAATGCGATTCTCTATCATATTCTTTCAGAGATTCTGTAATAAGATTATATAAAAATCCCATATTATGGTCGGAGGAAAATCAGCTAACATCTGACTCTATGGCTGTCTTTACAAAAAACCAAAAAGCAGACAGGCTGGAACTTTACCATATGGCATTTGTTACAAGTCAGGTGGATACAATGCGATATAACCAGATAAAAGGGAGATCATTGACCGGTTATTTTGAAGATAATGAACTCTATAGAATAGTCATTAGTGGTAATGGAGAATCAATATATTATCTGATCGACGAAGAAGAGCTTACAGGTGTTAACATAGCTAAATGTTCTAATATTGAAATATTTGTGGATGATGGAAAAATTACTGAGATCTATGAGTATCAGGAACCCGAAGGAGTTATAGATCCTCCTTCAGAACTACCTGGTGATAATCCTCGCCTTGAAGGTTTCTCATGGTATGATAATGTAAGACCTAAACAAATATCAGATATATTTAAGTAGCTTATCTTAATATTCGTCTTCGTTGAAAAAAAAGTCATCCTTGCTTGGATAGTCAGGCCAGATATCCTCAATACTCTCATATATATCACCCTCATCCTCAATCTCTTGTAAGTTTTCGATAACTTCCATTGGAGCACCTGACCTGATTGCAAAATCTATTAACTCATCTTTAGTTGCAGGCCATGGAGCATCTTCAAGTTTTGATGCTAATTCAAGTGTCCAATACATATTATACTAATATATTTTAGTTTTTTTAAGGGTTTGCAAATATATATTATTTTTTAAATAAAAAACAACCGCTTTTTAAAAGATTTTCAATAGATCAGATAGACCATCTAACCTCTTCATTATCAAGATCTAAATTAAGTTTTCTGCTTAATACATAGAGATAATCTGATAAGCGGTTCAGGAATATGATAATTATTTCGGGGATTATTTCTTTTTTACTGGCTTCTATCACTCTTCTTTCTGCCCTTCGGCATACACATCTGGCTATATGGCAATAGGAGACCAGTATATTACCGCCTGGTAATATAAAATTATTAATAGGTTTAAGATATTCTTCAGTTTTATCAATCTCATTTTCAATCTTACTGACACAATCAGGTTCCGGTAGGTATTTACTCTTTTCAGCTTTTTTCGGATCAGAAGCAATGGTTGCAGCAATTCTCATTAATTGATCCTGTATATACTTAAGAAAATCTTTGCGGTTATAATTTTCACGATAATCAGCTAAAAGGCCTATCCATGAGATAAGTTCATCAATGGTACCATACGCCTCAACACGAATATGGTACTTTGGCACTCTTTCACCACCTGCCAAAGAGGTATTGCCATCATCGCCTGTGCGTGTATATATTTTCATAACCTTTAAATCCTGCTACTCTCTCAAAAGAAGAAAGATCAGGCTGGTTTGTACTTTTCGTTTGGCCCATCCTCGGCAACCTCTCCGTCAAAAAGTCTTATTATGCGGGCTGCATGTTTTGCTATGTCCGCCTCATGGGTAACTACAATAACTGTATTACCATTTCGGTGTATTTCATCGAGAAGCCCCATAATATCAATCGAGGTCTTACTATCAAGGTTTCCGGTAGGTTCATCTGCTAATATTATAGAAGGATTGTTAACCAGTGCCCTTGCAATTGCGACACGCTGTTTTTGTCCACCTGAAAGCTCATTTGGTTTATGAGTCATCCTGTCTCCAAGTCCCACGTGTTCCAGTGTTTCAATAGCCATCTCTTCACGCTCTGCCTTTTGAATACCGGCATATATAAGGGGAAGTGTTATATTTTCCAGTGCTGTGTATCGGGGAAGAAGGTTAAAAGTCTGAAAAACAAATCCTATCTCTTTATTACGTATCTCGGCCAGTAAATCATCTTCCATTTTGCTTACATCGGTTCCGTTAAGTATATAGGATCCACTGGTTGGTGTGTCAAGACACCCGAGCAGGTTCATTAAAGTTGATTTACCTGACCCCGAGGGACCCATAATTGCCACATATTCATTTTTGTTGATATTAAGAGTTACCGATCTTAAAGCTCGGACAATTACTGTTCCTATCTGGTAGTTCTTAACAATATTATGTATCTCAATTACTCTGTTCATTTCATTTAGAATTTGAATTTCCGAAATTAGATTAAATTAGTTAAATACGAAATTTTAGTATCTTAATTTTTGTTAATACCTTATTACGCAGTCGTAACGGCTCATTCCTTCCCTGAAAAAAACGATCCCCATTCTGAAAATATCTATTGTAATAGTAACCTTATCATGTTTCTTTATCAGTGCCCATGCCTCTCCCATTTCAACTGTACTATGTATATCATCGATTATAATAACTGTATTTTTATCAGAAATTTCTGCCAGCTTCTTAAAATATTTTAATGTGGGTTCTTTCCGGTGGTTACCATCAATAAAAACCAGTCCGGGTTTTACAGATTCTCTGTTAAGATCAGGAATTGCTGTATCAAAGAGTTCCTGAATGAGTGTTATATTATTTATTCCATAACTCGCAAAGTTCTCTCTGGCAATTTTAGCAGTGGCAGAACATCCTTCAATTGTATATACCTTCGAATCAGGACATGCAGCTGCAAGGTATAATGTACTTATACCCAGCGATGTACCAAGCTCCACCATATCAGGTTTTCCAAACTCGGATGCCATGTTGTATAGTAGTTTGCCATATTTCCTGGGAACTGCTGAATATGCTGTAATATCTGACACTCTTTTTAAATTACCTTTCATTTTTGATGATCCGGCTCCAAGATCCTGTGTAGAAATAATCCTGTCGTCGGTAAGATTTTTCTTTCTTATATTCTCAATCTTTAAGACAATATCCCTGTCAGTTTTATTCCGCATAATCCTTGATACCAGGTTAAAAACAAAAGGACTATGAATACCATGCCCCCTCCGATGCCTTGAAAACATAAGATAGCCTAAATATTGTAACATAGGAAAAAACATTCCTTCTCAGATATTTATTTTTAGGTAAGGTGTGCAAAAATAAGTATTTTAGGTCATCTTTTAAATTGATAGAATCAGTAATAGAAAAGCTGTAATAATTATTTATCAGAAATTACGGATTTCAAAGGCTATAGATTTAATAAATGCACCAATTTCTCGAAACTGATATAAAATATTTGCCCGGAGTCGGTCCTAAAAGAGCAGAATTACTCAATAAGGAACTTAATATATTCACCTATAATGATTTACTATATTATTTCCCCTTTAAATATATCGACAGGACAAAGTTTTACAAGATTTCAGAACTCGATCCCTCACTGCCATTCGTTCAAATAAAGGGTATGATAAAGGGATATTATACAGAGGGACACAGAACAGGAAAAAGGCTGGCAGCAAATTTTGGAGATGATACAGGTACTATCAAGCTTGTTTGGTTCAAGGGCGGCAAATGGATTACATCCAGTTATGTTCCCGGAGTTGAATACATTGTATTTGGTAAACCTGGTGTTTTCAATGGTATGATCAATATAATCCATCCTGAGATTGAAGCATCAGGAAAAGTTGCCGAGAGAATGAGTTCTGCACTTCATGCACAATATAGCACCACCGAAAATCTAAAGAAACATTACCTCAACTCAAAAGTTTTGAGTAAGCTCATAGGAAATCTATTCAGGAAAATGACATTTATCCTATCTGAGACTTTGCCTGTCGGTATTATTTCAAAGTACAAGCTGATGGATCTGCACCAGGCTTTACAGAAGATACATTTTCCTTCTGATCCGGGTGAAATTGAAAAAGCCAGATATCGCCTTAAATTTGAGGAACTATTTTATATCCAGCTTAATCTGCTAAGATATAAGAATCAGCGTTCCCAAAAATTCAAGGGTTTTGTATTCTCAAGTGTTGGTGATAATTTCAATAATTTCTACTATAACAATCTGCCATTCTCCCTCACTGATGCACAAAAAAGGGTTATGAAAGAGATTCGCAAAGATCTTGGTTCAGGGAAGCAGATGAACAGGCTGCTCCAGGGTGATGTAGGAAGCGGAAAAACACTTGTTGCCCTGATGAGCATGCTTATTGCCATTGATAACGGGTATCAGGCCTGTATCATGGCTCCAACAGAGATACTTGCAGGTCAGCATTATGAAACAATCACAAAAATGCTTGAGGGTATCAATATAAAAGTCAGACTTTTAACAGGTTCCTCAAAAAGATCATTAAGAAAAGATATTAACGAATCGCTGCTCGATAGATCACTGAACATACTAATAGGAACACATGCTCTTATTGAAGAAAATGTGAAATTTGCCAATCTTGGCCTCGTGATCATTGATGAACAGCACAGGTTTGGAGTCGAACAGAGAGCACGACTATGGGAAAAAAGCCTTAATCCTCCACATGTACTTGTTATGACCGCGACTCCTAT
>CAZTXH010000064.1:8081-9452 GCA_964617415.1 uncultured Rikenellaceae bacterium
ACCAAGAACACTGGCAATGACCCTTTACGGCGACCTTGATGTTTCAGTTATCAATGAGCTTCCCCCGGGACGGATACCCATAAAAACAATGCATTTTTTTGACACTGAGAGGAACAAGGTTTTTGGTTTCCTGCGCCAGCAAATAGCTGAAAGTCGTCAGATATATATCGTATATCCACTAATCAAGGAATCTGAGACTATGGATTATAAGGATCTGGAAGATGGTTGGGATACAGTCTCAAGGGAGTTTCCCCCTCCAAAGTACTGTATAAGTGTGGTACATGGGAGGATGACACCTGCAATAAAAGAAGAATCGATGAGACTCTTCAGAGAAGGTCATGCTCACTTCCTTATTGCCACAACCGTTATAGAAGTGGGTGTTGATATCCCGAATGCTACAGTAATGGTCATAGAGAGTGCCGAACGATTCGGCCTTTCACAACTCCACCAGTTACGGGGTCGGGTGGGCAGAGGTGCAGATCAGTCATATTGTATCCTGATGAGCTCTCCGAAACTATCAAAAGAAGCTGCTGCGAGAATAGAGGTCATGATAAGAACAAATAACGGATTCGAGATTGCCGAAACAGATCTTCAACTAAGAGGACCAGGTGATATAGAAGGAACAATGCAGAGCGGTATCCCATTCGACCTCAAGATCTCTGATCTTTCAAAAGATGGACAACTTATTGAATACGTCAGAATTATTGCCGAAGAGATCCTTAGTAAGGACCCTCTTCTTAAAGATGATAAAAACCGTATCCTTACAGAAGAACTGAAGTGTTTATTTAGCAAGCGACAGTCATGGAGCAATATAAGTTGAGAGAACCTATTTATAATCATTATAAATAATAAAAGCATTATAAATGCTGATAAAAAGCATAACAAGTTTTTACAGGAATCGTAATTTTGCCTCTTTGTTTCCTGAGTACTGAAGACCATGCCTGATAAATATGAGACTATTGAACACGAAGGCATCGTGCAGAAATCAGATAGTAATTCTGTTACAGTGAGCATAATATCCTCTGCAGCATGCGCAGGATGTCATGCTGAAGGAATCTGTTCACTTTCGGGAAAGAAAGAAAAAACTGTTGAAATATCCGGTAAATATCAGGTAGTTCCGGGTGATAGTGTGACAATCCAGATGAAACAATCATCCGGACATATTGCTGTTTTTTTTGGTTATGTCATGCCATTGATCCTTGTAGTAGCTATACTGATAATACTTGTAGCTATCTCTATTCCTGAATTAATAGCCGGATTAGGAGCGCTGGCAGTACTAATTCCATACTACCTTATGCTTTATATCTTTAAAAACAGGATAAGCAGAAAACTTAAATTCACTCTAAAATCCTGAATTAATGAGCATTACAG
>CAZTXH010000065.1:0-9304 GCA_964617415.1 uncultured Rikenellaceae bacterium
GTATTATTAGAATCTATCAATTTTTAGTTACTGATAAAAAAGAGTATGTACTTTCAAAACAATTACTACGAAGTGGTACTTCTATCGGAGCCAATATAGAAGAAGCAGTGGGTGGTATATCGGATAAAGATTTTATTGCAAAGATGAGTATTGCATATAAGGAAGCCCGCGAAACTAAATATTGGTTAAGGCTTTTGCATGAAACAAATTATCTGCCAGAAAAACAATTTAATACACTATTTGAAGATAATGAAGAATTACTTAAAATATTATTTAGTATAATCAATACATCTAAAAATAAATAGCTTTGTTTTAATAATTGATAATTAATAATTGATAATTGAATTATGATAACACTGAAGAACATTTACAAATATTACGATTCTAAATTCCAGAGGACCTTTGTTCTGAAGGATATTGACCTTGAAGTATCAGAAGGGGAATTTGTCACTGTTATGGGACCCAGCGGAGCAGGGAAATCAACTCTTCTTAATATAATTGGAATGCTTGACGAACCGAGCGAAGGCGAGTATATCTTCCTTGAACAACCTGTTCATACAATAAATGAGAAAAAAAGAGTGGATTTTCACCGGCATTATGTTGGTTTTATCTTTCAGGCTTTTCATCTCATTGATGAAATGACTGTTTATGAAAATATCGAGACGCCTCTTATCTATAAAGGTGTTAAAGCTTCCGAACGGAGAGGGATGGTCGCCGAGATGCTCGACAGGTTCAATATAGTTGCAAAGAAAGACCTCTTTCCTGCACAGCTTTCAGGCGGTCAGCAACAGCTTGTCGGTATAGCCCGTGCCATTGTTGGGAAACCTAAATTGTTGCTTGCCGATGAACCGACAGGTAACCTGCATACTGACCAGGGGAAACAAATAATGGAGCTTCTTAAAAAACTTAATAATGAGGGAATTACAATCGTGCAGGTTACACATAATGAACAGTTTGCAAAGTATAGCAGACGTATTATACGACTGGTTGACGGAATGATTTCCAGTGATAAAAGTATCTGACCGGATGTTGTAATAAAACGAGAAAGAAGTTGAGAGAGGAATTCAGGGTATGCAGTTAAAACCAAAATCCACATAGTACCATTGTAGTTAATACTTATTTCTCCTACTTTTGGAACCAAATTTCGTTTTATGAAAGTATTTAAGTTCGGAGGGGCATCTGTAAAGGATGCGTCAGGGATAAAAACCCTTGCAAATATTGTATCAAATGAGAAGGAGAATCTGGTTGTCGTTGTCTCTGCTTTCGGAAAAACAACAAATGCTCTTGAGATCGTACTTAATTTATGGCTCGAAGGAGATACAACATACAGTGAACAACTTGATAATATTTACAATTACCACATATCAGTAGTAGAAGATCTTTTTCCTTCCGGGAATTCAGTAAAGAACAGAATTGACAATTCATTTTCAAAACTCAATGAGTATCTGAAATCAGCAAAAAGCCAGAAATATGATTTTGAATATGACCAGATCGTTTCTAATGGTGAATTATGGTCAACAATAATAGTTACGGAATTCCTTAATAAAGAAGGTATAAATACAAAATGGATTGATATAAGGGATTTCATCATTACAGATAACAGACATCGTGATGCTAATGTATTGTGGCATGAGAGTACGGAAAGGATAAGGAATGGTTTTACTTTCACAGATCATACTGTTTATCTTACACAGGGTTTCATAGCGGGGACATTAGATGGTAAGACAACTACACTGGGACGGGAAGGCTCTGATTTCACTGCTGCGATCCTGGGTAATATATTAGATGCAGAGAATGTTACGGTATGGAAGGATGTTCCGGGACTTATGAATGCCGATCCAAAATGGATGAGTGATACAAACAAGATTGATGAAATGTCATACAGAGAAGCTGTTGAAATGACCTTTTCCGGTGCTAAAGTGATTCATCCTAAAACCATTAAACCTCTGCAGAATAAAAACATTCCTCTTTATGTAAAATCGTTCTTGGAACCGAAGGAACCTGGAACGGTTGTAGTAGCTACTCCCAATCTTACCAGGATATTCCCAATTTTTGTCAGGAAGGAAAACCAGTTATTATTATCGATACTTCCTAATGACTTCTCTTTTGTAATTGGTGATAATCTGGGAAAAATATTTCACCTTTTTAAAACATACGGAATAAAAGTGAACCTGGTAGAAGCAAGTGCTATCAGCATTAATGTTTGTGTGGATGATGAAAGAGCAAGGGTGGATGCTCTTATGAATGATCTTAAAGATGAATATTCTATAATATATAATGAGAATACCGAAATGCTATTAGTACGACATTATTCCATAGATGCTATAAAAAATCTGACTGAAGGGAGGGAAGTTCTTCTCGAACAAAGAACCAGGAACAATGTAAGATTTGTTGTACGTAAAAAGCAATATCACTAAATAGCTAATCTTAGTTTTAATAATCCTTGATCAGGATAGAGTATTTTTTGCTATTAAATGATGGGTATGTAATTCCATCATTGATACCTGCAATAACATGATAGTTACCAGCAGGAATTTTTTCTAAAGAGATCCTGAATCTTAAATCTAATGTATCGTGAGCGAGTACTGCAGTGGTATCATTAAATGGATGAACATATCTTAATTCTTCTCCAATTTTATTATTGACTAAAAGATAAATACTATGTTGACTGGTGAAACAAATGCCAGATTCTCTGTGGTTTATAATTCCAAGAGGTATGATTAGAGTATCTTTATCAGTAAGAATTTCATTAGTCTTAAAAATGATTTTGATATTATTAAAAGAGATAAAATTATCGATCATTTTGTATTGAATACTTTTTCCCATCCTGGTTTTTAATTCTTTGAAGCCTTCCATATTACCCGATTTAATAAACATTACTTTATCATATTGAATGGAATCTTCGTAATTCCAGACCTGATATTGAGATTTCTTTCTTTCACCAGTGAAGAGAGCTATTCCCATATTGCCGGAATAAAACGAATATAACGGAGCCTCCCTTAAAGATCCATTGCCTATTTCAAATACAACCGGGCATTTTCCGGCTATTGTTTCGATATCTTCTGCCCAAAGCTTTCTGCCATGATAGTAATCAACATGGAGACTGTTAAAACGGGTGAGCGGTAAGACAAGATATATTCTGGCAATGATAATTACTATTAAAAATGGTAACATGAGATAATTGAAAAGCCTGTTGTTTTGACGGCGCGAATAAAATCTTGCAGATAAAATAATTACAGGGAACAGAACTATTGAGGTCCAGTGCAAATGCACAAATCCCCTCAGGGTATTTAGAAGGAAAAAGATAAAAGTTCCTACTGAAATAAATTTAAGTATTTTTTCAAACTGATCTTCCGGTTTATAAATAAAAGGAATGAAAATAATTCCGATACCTATTATTGGGATCTGCTGAGAAATATACTCTAAAAGGTCAGAAAACTCAAATCCGGTTGCTCTTCCGTAAAGATGATATCCGAAAGATGGAAAACCGTTCCGGTATTGCCACAATAAATGTGGGATAAACAAAATGCTTGCTAACAGGACAGCCAGATAGAAGTATTTATTTTTCAGCAGTTTAAGGTTCGACAGGAGAATGAATAATATAAAAATCACCGCATGATATTTTGAATAGAGCATCAGAGCCATGGTCAATCCCCATAACAATGCGGTCTTAATATCAGACTTATCCAGGAATCTTTTATATAAATAGAGTGATATTATAGAAAAAGCAACAAGAGGGGTATCGGGAAATGCTATAATGGTAATATAGTTAAAAAGTGGAATTGAAAGTAATATAATATAAATCAGGTTTTTCTCTCTTTTACTCCATTGCCTTATCTTAAAAAGGAAGATAAGAGAAAATGACATAAGGAGAACGTTAAAAAATCTTACTCCCAATTCACCCTTAAATATCTCTGTACCTGCTTTGATAAGGAGAGCCAAAAAAGGAGGATGGTCATAATATCCCCATTCAAGCCTGGAGGAATAAAACCAGTAATATCCTTCATCGCTGGTAAGTTCTGTGATTCCAACCTGAACAATATTCAGGATTGTCCAGAGTATAATAAAATGATAATAATTGAAATTCAGCCTGATATAATTAATCAGTTTTTTCATTCTTCAATATGGCCCAGGTAATCTTTAAAAAACCTCTTACCGGTTAAATAATAACCGTTCACCACGGTACTCTGAGTTAATTCTTCCGTCATTGTAAACAATAGTCCCGTTTACAAATGTCATTTTAACATTCGATCTGAAAGTTGTTTCCTCGAATGGCGACCAGCCACATTTATATAGTATGTTGTCCTCTGATACAGTCCATGGATTGTCCGGATCAATTAGACACAGGTCTGCTTTGTATCCTTCCCTGATAAATCCTCTTCCTTTGATATTGAACAAGATGGCAGGATTATGGCACATCTTCTCAATAATTTTTTCGATGCTGAAGATTTTGTCATGCCATAATTCAAGCATGGCAACAAGTGAATGTTGAACCAAAGGACCTCCTGATGGAGCTTTGAAGTAGCTATTCGATTTTTCTTTCAGTGTATGAGGTGCATGGTCGGTAGCAATAATATCAATAAGATCATTCCTGACCCCTTTACGTAAAGATTCCCTGTCAAACCTGGTTTTTATTGCCGGATTCCATTTGATCTTTGAACCAAGATCTTCATAACGGGAATCATCAAACCAGAGATGATGAATACAAGCTTCAGCTGTTATCCTTTTATCATTCAATAGTAACTCATTACTGAAGAGCTTCATTTCATCAGCTGTTGAAATATGAAGTATATGAAGTCTGGTATTATATTTCCTGGCCAATGCTACTGCTTGTGATGAGGATTGGAAACAGGCTTCGCGGCTGCGTATAAGGGGATGCATTTTTACCGGTACATCCTCTCCGTATTCTTTTTTGAAATTCTCTGTATTTCTTTTTATGGTAGGTTCATGTTCACAATGTGTTACTATCGGTATAACAGCTTGTTTGAATATTTCACTAAGGGAATTCTCATTATCTACAAGCATATTTCCCGTTGAGGCTCCCATAAAAAGTTTTATCCCACAGACCTCATCCGGATTGACCCTCAGTATTTCATCCAGGTTGTCGTTTGTTGCTCCTATATAAAAAGAGTAGTTAATAATGGAATTTTCTGATCCAAGCCGGTATTTTTCATCCAGTGTTTCAACAGTAACAGTCTGAGGTACAGTATTTGGCATTTCCATGAAGGAAGTTATACCACCGGCAGCAGCAGCTCGAGATTCACTAAATATATCTGCCTTATGTGTTAATCCAGGTTCCCTGAAATGAACATGGTCATCGATTACTCCCGGGATCAGAAGTAATCCGGAGGCATCAATAATATTGGCACCCTTTGGTGCCTTTATCTCTGCCGGATATCCTATGGTATCAATGAGCTCATTTTTGACAAGTATATCACCCCTGAATATCTTTCCTTCATTTACAATATTTGCATTCCGGATTAATATACTGCACATTATCAATATTTTAACAAGACATATTGTTCAACTCCCTTCAACTTTTTTTATCCCTCTTCAACCTTCTTTTTATATTTCACAAACCAGCTCCTGAGTTTCATTCTAAGGACTCCCCACAAGGCTTCGTTGAAGACTCCGCCTGTCATTTTTGATGAACCCAGTTTTCTGTCGGTGAAAATAATAGGTACTTCAACAATTTTATAACCAAGTTTCCATGCAATAAATTTCATTTCAATCTGGAAACTGTAACCCACTGATTTTATGTGATATTCGTGGATGTTTTCAAGCACTTCCCTTTTATAGCATTTAAATCCGGCAGTGGTATCCTTTATTTTCATCCCTGTAATCATTCTCACATAGATTGAAGCAAAATATGATAGCAGAACTCTTGAAAGAGGCCAGTTCACAACATTCACACCGCTAATATATCTCGATCCTATTGCAACATCAGCATCTCCATTGTTACAAACATTAAAAAGTCTTACCAGATCATATGGATTATGAGAGAAATCAGCATCCATTTCATATATGAAGTCATATTTTTTTTCAAGAGCCCACCTGAATCCGGTCATATATGCAGTGCCCAGACCAAGTTTACCCGGTCTTTCAATCAGATGAAGGTTGGAAAATGATTTCTGCAGATTTTTAACAATTTCGGCTGTGCCGTCAGGAGAATTATCATCTACTATCAGGATGTCAAATGCAACCTTCTGTGCTGAAATAGCTTTCACCAAAGCTTCAATATTTTCACTTTCTTTATATGTCGGTATTATAACTATATTTGACATCGCATCGAAATTATTGCTAAAATAAGTAAATAAAGTTAATACCAAATACTACTAACTGATTATTTGGCAAATAAGAAACTTAATGATTATATCCCCACATACAAATCTAATCTTGTTTTAACGTCTTACCTGATATCAAGGCATGAATATCTCTGCATATAAAAAAATATTCCTTTTCATTATTATTCTTGGAATAAGCAGTGGTGTTGGGTATTCACAGGAGAAAATATGGCGGGTTGGTTTGTTCTCTTTTTTTGATAACCTTGAATTTGGTGGTTCGGAAGTGAAGATACCACAAACGATGTCGGGAATTATGTTTGCACCGGAAGGGGGATTAAGATGGGACACGGTTCATAAGATCAGCGTTGGTGTAAACCTTATGCATGAATTCGGTAACAGTAAGGTAATTAAGAATTTATATCCTACAGCCTATTATGAACTTACAAAGGGACCAATAAATTTTATTATGGGTGCTTTCCCGCGTGACAGGATAACAAATAATTATCCACGTCTTTTCATACAGGATTCAATAAGTTATTACAGACCTAATATAGAGGGTATTTTTCTGGAATTCAGACATAACAATAACTATATAAAAGCCTGGCTCGACTGGACCGGACGAATGTCGGAGACTGTTAATGAGGCATTTATCATGAGTATTAATGGAAGATATAATTATAAGGTTTTTTATGTTGAATATTTTGGACATATGTATCATTATGCCGGGAAATTGCATCCCATAGTAAGTGAGGCTTATCATGATAATTTTCTCTTTAAAACTTCTGCAGGAGTAAATCTTTCTGATAAAACATTTTTCAATTTACTTGAGATGAATGTGGGATGGGTAGCCGGATTTGAAAGAGCAAGAGCAGATAATACGGGCTGGATAAAAATGAACGGATTTATGACAGAAGCAAGGATTGAATATAAAGGATTAGGTCTTTATAACACATATTACAATGGAGATGCTTTGATGGTATTTTATGAGGACCATGGCAGTGATCTCTATTGGGGCGATCCGGTATACAGGGCAAAGAAGTATAATCGTACCGATTTATACCTGACTTTTTATAAGAACAGACATATAAATATGGAACTAACATATTCCCTGCATTTTCTCGAAAACAGCATGTACCATGAGCAGATGCTTAAGATAAAAATAGATCTTAATAACCTGTAATTCAGTATAAATAAAAGACATACTCATTGTCGGTAATGATAGATAATTCATTATTTTTATATTAGATTTTTCCAACTCTTTTGTTGTCATGCAAAAATCAATTTATATCTTTGCCCCCGCTTAAGATATAAATAGTCCCGTAGCTCAGTTGGTTAGAGCGCTACACTGATAATGTAGAGGTCCGCGGTTCAACTCCGCGCGGGACTACTCCGGGGAATTAGCTCAGTTGGCCAGAGCACCTGCTTTGCACGCAGGGGGTCAAGGGTTCGAATCCCTTATTCTCCACGATCAGACAAGCACTGCCACTTCCGAAAGGAAGTGGTTTTTTTATTTTGGTATGAGCGATGAGAGCTTGCTCTGAGGAGCGAAATACCAAAATAAAAAAAACTATTTGCTGTTAGGCAAATGGCAGTGCTTGTTTGCAGGACGTGATTTAAGGGATCAACGAAGTTAATCCCTTTTAACACAGCCCACTAAAATCTAAATATGAGAGCTTGCTCTGAGGAGCGAAATACCAAAATAAAAAAAAACTATTTGCCGTCAGGCAAATCAAGGAAGCTTTACCTACAAATGAGAAGTTTGGTAAGGATAAAAGTAGATGCTTTAAGGATCAGAAGTTAGCATATGAGTATTTTGATGTATTAACCTCTATCTTAAATCGAGGTAAGGGGGTACCAAAAGTTGTGACAGGGGTAGAGAGAGGAAAAGGTTGAAGTGGTACTTTGATATGGATAAAGAATCTATAACGACCCCTGATATTAATTTTAAGACACATCGTATAGAAACAGATGGTAGTTTTTGGTTCCCGGAATGTGGAAAGAAAAGTTATAGATGTAAAAAGTACGGTATAACACCTCAGATCTGCAATGAAGAATTATTAGAGAAAGCACTTAATTATTTGAGACTATCTCAAAATTAAAAAGAGTATCAAGTCAATTGAGATAATGCCAAATAGAGCTCACGTACATGGGTACGTAACGGCATTTTTAAGGTGGGATCATACCAGGTCTTCTCTTTTTGTTTTAAATACGCCTAACGGTTTAAATAAACGCCTGTTTTAATGGCGTTTATTTTTTGTTGTGCCCTGCTGTTATTTATTTAAAAACTTTCTTACTGCACTATAAAAAATATCAGGTTGTTCAATCCAGGGGAAATGTCCGCATTCTTCAATAAACATTAATTGTGAATTTGGAATTGATTGATTCGTTTTATATGCCGTGGTTTCACCTACAATATCTTGTCTGCCAATTATTATCAAGACTTGTGGCTTGAAGTCTTTGAATTTTGGTTTAAGGTCATAGCTTTTGGTAATTAAATCCATCCATAGTAAATCACTCACTAAATAATTATAGGATTCTTCAGTCATATCACTTAATACTTTTTCCGCATGTTTTTTATCGTAAAAATAAGCAGGAACTGTGATTTTAAGCATCTCATAATTAGCTTCCTTCACTCTTTCATTCGTTTCTATTAGAGCTGTCCATTTTTGAATTTCTTCCACTTCTTTAATTGATAATCTACTTTGGAGATTGGATCTGAAATAGGTTAAAAATTCCAAATCGATACCACAGGATCCAACTAAGATAAATGACTCTATTAGATCCGGGTATTCTACAGCATATGACATAGTTATTAGTCCTCCGAATGAATTACCCATTAAGGATATTTTTTCAAAATTTAAATGCTTCCTTAGTTCTTCAATATCTTTAAGATATAAATCCATATTCATGTTTTGCGTATTGATGGTGTCCATTTTTGACAAACCAGTCCCCCGTTGATGTAATAATACAACCTGGAAGTTATTACTCAAAGAGTCTGCAACTTCAAACAAGTAATTGGG
>CAZTXH010000066.1:0-9277 GCA_964617415.1 uncultured Rikenellaceae bacterium
CTCCCTGTCCATATACTACAACTGTAATGAACAGCAATAACAACATCGCAAATGTGTTTTTTAATTGTTTCATCATATAAAATTGGATTTAGGGTTTACAAATACTACACAAAACTATTGCAGTTCACTGATTTCCAGATTACAATAAGAATACAATTTTGTTAAATCCGGATTAACAATTTACTTGCTTTGGACTGATTGGGAAGAATTTTAAAAGAGTAATTATTAACAAATTATCAGCTCAAAATGTTAGTATCTTTTCATGCGATCTGTCGGATTATCTTACGAGTAGCCCCAGTGTTTTCCCTGACATAATTAGTTACAGCAGAAGCTGCTTTTTTATATATCATCTCATCAGTAAGCCATTGATCAATGACCCGTTCAAAATCTTCATATTCTCTAAACGAAGAGGCCCCTCCCAGCTTAATTAAATCAACTGCTTCGCGGAATCTTTTATGATTGGGTCCGAAAAGAACAGGGATGCCCCAGCTTGCAGGTTCAAGAATATTATGTATCCCTTTGCCAAATCCTCCGCCTACTTCAGCGATATATGCATAACGATATGCCGAAGAGAGGATCCCTATATTATCGATTATTAAAACTCTTGCATCAAAGGAATCTTTGTTATAACACGAAAATCTTACACATTTCACATTGAACAGAATTTCCAGTCTCTCGATATTTGGTGTATCAATTTCATGTGGTACAAATACCCACTTCATTTTTCCAGGATATTGATTGATATATGTTGCTATTATTTCCTCATCTTTCTTCCAGCTGCTCCCGGCAATGAATAGTTTCTCGTTTCCTCTGAAATTCTCGAGCACAGGAATAACTTTTGAGCCCTTTGAGATCTCAGCAACCCTGTCAAACCTCGTGTCACCAGCAACTGAAACATTTTTCAGCCCTATGGTAGTGAGAAGTTCATATGAGTCCTGATCCTGGACAAATAACCAGGTGAACCTCGTCAGCATCCTCCTGAAGAAGTCGCCATACCATTTGAAAAAGTGCTGATCCTTTTTGAAAATACCTGAAATGAGATAAAGCGGGATCTTTTTTCGATAGATCGCTGTTAAATAATTGTTCCAGAATTCATATTTTACAAAAATGACAGCTGAAGGATTTACCAGTGAGATAAATCTTTTTGCATTTCCAGGTGTATCTACAGGAAGGTAACATATAATATCGGCCATCTGGTAATCTTTCCTCACCTCATATCCGGAAGGGGAAAAAAATGTCAGGATAATTTTAATGTTCTGATTTTCTTTCTTTAATGTTTCAATAACCGGACGTCCCTGTTCAAACTCTCCGAGAGATGCACAATGGACCCATATATAGTAGGCAGCCGGTTCAATTTTACTTCTAAGTCTGTCATACCAGCCTTTTCTGCCTCTTATCCAGAGCCTGAACTTCGCATTGAAAGGTGTAACAAGATGAGCCAGCCCTGTAAGAATCATTATACCAATATTATATATTATCCCCATATTTTAATAAAGAATGTCAAAGGTAAAAAAAAGACACAAACCCCCCAACCCCCCTGAAGAGGGGCTAAATTGTAGAAGTAATTAATTCAGTAGTTGAATTTAAGCCCCTTTCTGCGCCTTCGCGCCGCGCCGTCGGCAAGCCATTAGCCATACCGATTACTATCGGTAGGCTGATGGACGGAGGATTTTTAGCCGTTGCACCTTATTTAAAATTGCTAATTTTACAGATTATTAATTCTTATCTTATGATCAGATTAGTTGCCCTTATTATTTCGATTGTCCTTCAGATTATTGCTGCTTCAATTGCGCTGGGTTTTATGAAGATGACCAAATACAGAGTCTCATGGATCCTGCTGTCACTGTCTTTTGTCTTTATGGCGATCCGTAAAATAATTCAGTTATTTGAATATTTCCGTGGAACACCTTCATATACCTGGCAAATGATAGATGAATGGATCGGTGTTCTTGTCTCATTTATGATAATTTTCGGTGTTGTTCTTATCCGTGAGATATTCTACTCGCTCAAAAAAGCTGAGATTGACCGTTTGCGAACAGAGAGAAGAGTGCTTAATGCAATAATAAATACTGAAGAAAATGAAAGAAGAAGATTTGCAAAAGATCTTCATGATGGCCTTGGTCCAATACTTTCAACAGTAAAGATGTCAATATCTTCTCTCAGTGACAGGATAAATGATCCTGACGGAATTGAAATTCTGAATAACACCAATCACCTTGTAAACGAGGCTCTAAATACAATAAAAGAGGTTTCCGATAATCTGAGTCCTCATGTCCTATCAAACTTTGGTCTTATAAGTGCGATAAGTGCTTTCACAACAAAAATAAACCAGACAGGTATTGTTGAGATAAATTTTAAATCGAATATGGAAAATTACCGATTGGAAAATGACAAGGAGGTTGTAATATATCGTGCTGCATGTGAGCTAATTAACAATGCCATACGTCACTCAGGCGCTTCCCGTATCGAGATCGAGCTAAACAAACATGAAAAATTTGTTACCTTGCATTTTTCTGACAACGGACGTGGATTTGACTCTTCATCACTCAGGAAGGAGGATATTAAAGGTATGGGGCTTTCAAATATAGAGACACGGGTTAAATCAGTTGAAGGTGTCTTTGTAATAGAAAGCACTAAAGGGAAAGGAACCAGTGCGCTGATCAGAGTAACAGATGAATAATCATAGAAACCAGTCATTGTAAATGGAGAAAATAAGGATTATAATAGCAGACGATCATCAGCTTTTCAGGAACGGATTAAAACTGCTTCTTAATTCCTTCTCTGAATTTGAAGTAACAGGTGAAGCATCAAATGGTGAAGAGTTCCTCAAGCTGCTGCAAAATACCCCTGTTGATATTGCACTGATGGATATAAATATGCCTGAGATGGATGGTATTGAAGCTACAAGAAAAGGGCTTAAAATGTGTCCCTCCTTAAATATTATAGCCCTTTCAATGTATGGTGAGGATGAATACTATTATAAAATGATTGATGCCGGAGTAAAAGGCTTCTTATTGAAAGATTCGGATATTTCTGAAGTCAGGGAAGCTATAATTACTGTAATTAAAGGGGGCAGTTACTTCTCACAGGAACTGCTTTATAATGTCATTCAGAAAATCAAACTACGTGAACAGGAGACTAAAACAGCAGTTCTGTCGAAAAGAGAAAAAGAGATATTGCTTAAGATCTGTGAAGGTATGTCAAACCAGGAAATTGCAGAAACATTATTTATAAGTAAAAGAACCGTCGACAAACACAGGGCAAACCTTCTTGGAAAAACCAATTCAAAGAATACTGCAAGCCTTATACTATATGCAATCAGGAATAAACTTATAGAAATATAATATGACAGATCCTAAAAGTCTTGGTCAGCTAGGTGAAGACAAAGCCGCTGCATACCTTAGAAATGAAGGTTACAAAATACTTAAAAGAAACTGGAAATCGGGGAAACTTGAATTAGACATCATAGCTGAGAACAGTGATTTCATCGTTTTTACTGAGGTTAAAACACGATCTGATGATTATTTGGAACACCCTAAAACCGCAATTAACAGGGAGAAACAGAGATCGATGATCTATGCAGCAGAAAATTATATCAGGTGGAACAATATTGATAAAGAAAGCCGATTTGATGTCATAACAGTAATTAAAAAAGGAGTGGAATACGAAATCGATCATATTGAGAATGCTTTCTACCCCACTCTCAGATAAAATTTTTACACATGAAAACACGACTTTTAATTATTACACTCATTACCTGTTCTGTTTTACCTTTGGGTGCTCAGAAGAAGAATGCAATTGCTCGTAAATCAAAAGCTGAAGAAGGCTATCAATTCACATCTGTTGTTGACCTGAAGGCCACTCCTGTAAAGAATCAGTCTGCAACAGGAACATGCTGGTGTTTTGCAACAACATCATTCATCGAATCTGAATTGCTAAGGATAGGTAAGGGAGAATATGACCTTTCAGAAATGTTTATTGTGCGACAGAATTATATTGACAGGTTAAAGGACAATTACCTGCGAAGAGGTAAGGGAAACCTTGGCCCGGGGAGTCTTTCACATGATTGTATGAGAGTCTTTTCCAATTATGGTATTGTGCCTGATGAAGTATACCCGGGACTGAATTATGGGTCATCAACCCATAACCATCGTGAACTTCAGGCATTTATTAATGCTGTTGCTGCTGTACCCGTGCAAATAAGAAACGAGAGTACACAGTACCATGAAATCGTAAATGCCATACTCGATACATATCTCGGGGAGTATCCCGATACATTTGTTTACAAGGGTGTTACCTATACTCCTGTCTCATTTGCCGAAAGTCTCGATTTTAATCCTGACGATTATATCCAGATAACTTCCTTTACTCATTTTCCTTTTTATACACAAGGTATTCTTGAGGTACCAGATAACTGGGCAATGGAACGATTCTATAATGTTCCTCTTGATGAACTTATTGAAATAATGGATTATTCCTTTAATAATGGATACACTGTAAACTGGGATGGTGATGTAAGTGAAAGCGGATTCTCCCATAAAGACGGGTATGCTATTCTTCCTTTACCAGAATCAGAAGAGAGGGGTCCTGCAACCGACAGAGCAAGGTTTGAAAGAACCCCGGATCAGCGATCAGAAAGACCGGAATCACTTCCTTCCCCCAGACCTGAGATCAACGTAACACAGGAGATCCGTCAGAAAGGGTATGAGAGTTTTACAACAACCGATGATCACCTTATGCACCTCACAGGTATAGTTAAAGATCAAAATGGTACAAAATATTATAAAACAAAAAATTCCTGGGGGACCGAAAGAAATGCTTTCGGAGGATATCTGAATATGTCTGAAAGCTATGTGAGAGCAAAAACTCTCTTCATAATGGTTCATAAGGATGCAGTTCCTCCTGCAATCAAGACTAAGCTTGGTATTTAATATTGTCCTGCAGGACTTTTACTCAATCAGCAGATTACATCCTCTTATATCACTGTTATCAAGACGTCCAAGGACCTCAAAGCTTCCATTCTCATAAAGCTTTCCGATATCATCTGTGGCTATGAAAGAGCATGAATTGATATTTGCAAGGTCTATGATATTTATACCCCCATTCCTTCCGGGTTTTGTTGTTACACATAATGGGTCTTGCGGATCCCTGATCAGTATCTTCATCCATGGCGGACAACGGAATATCCCCTTTCCTTTAGAATAGGCCTGGCTTAAAAGCTCAGTCATCCCGTATTCAGAATGTATTTCCTCAAGATTGAATTTCTTTTTCAGCAGTGAATGAAGTTCAGATCGTATTAATTCCTTCCTCCGCCCTTTCATACCTCCTGTTTCCATGACAACAATACCTGAAAAATCAGGATTACAAGCTTCAGCAAGATCAAGCAAAGCATAACTGACACCTATCATCAGTATTTTTCCACCCTGAGCTTTTCCTTCTTCTATCCTTTTAAGAAACTCGTCGTAATCATTCTTGTAAAACAGACTCAGACTGTTCTTTGTTTTTTGTATAAGATAATTCACCATATATACAAGAGAAGAGTTTCTCCTATGATTATACGAAGGGAGTAAAGCATATATAATGTAGTCGGCAGGATCTCCATAAAAAAGGTTGAATGCTGATGAAAAACTCTTCTCGTATAGTTTAAGATCTGTAATAAAATGCCGGCTTGCTGATATCCCTGTTGTTCCACTGCTCTGGAATATTCTTTCAACAGGTTTATTCCCTGTCAGAATCTTATGATTTCTGAAAAATCCTACAGGCAAAAAAGGTATATCTATAGGATGTTCCGGATGCTTATATTTACTTCCAAGCAGGTTAAGGAATAACTTATAAACAGGATTATTTCTTGCCTGATATTTAAATATTTCAAGAGTTGTGTCAAGGAAATCGCCCTTCTCTCTTATATTAAAGATCCTGCTTGTTATTTCAGGTTTCATTTACCCGGAAAAGTTAATGATCCGTCAGGCTGGTAAACCCATTCAAAGGTACATTCAGCATAGTCGTGGTTATCTCTTACCTCTGATACTGTGGAAATGATCCTTAACTTTGCATAATGTTCATTCCCTGTCCGGTAAATCCATACCTGATCAGGCACAACCGGGTAAGCCAGCCCGGCCCATTGAGTAACACTTACCGTAGTCAGATTATCAAAAGCTTCTTCAGCTGCTTCTGAATTATCGTACTCTCCGAACTTATAAAATGAATTCTTTAAAGTATTTGTCTGAAAGAAAATATTTGTCCCGTCACTGTCAACAGTAATATCTGGAGGAGGATTATCAAGGGTTGATACTTTTTCTGCCCTGGAGAAAAGGAAACCATAAACATAATATGTCTGGCTCAGTTGTGTGGTATTATCTATAGTAACAATACCTGATACAGGTATTTCTTTATCTTTTTTACAAGATACCATGCATAACGATACTGTTAATAATATCAGCAATATTCTTTTCATACCTAATAAAAAGATTCACAATGCATTGTGAATCTTCTTTTAATTATTCTCCCCGTATTGCAGCGATACCAGGAAGTTGTTTCCCTTCCATATACTCAAGCATCGCCCCGCCGCCTGTTGAAACATAGCTTACTTTATCGGAAAGGTTGTTTTTATTTATTGCTGCTACGGAATCACCTCCACCAATCAAGCTGAAAGCTCCTTTAGCGGTTGCCGCGGCTATGGCTTTGGCAATTGCAGTGGTCCCTTTTGAGAATGTCTCCATCTCAAATACTCCCATCGGTCCGTTCCATAGAATGGTCTTTGAGCTTTCGATTACTGATGTATATTGTAGAATAGTCTTTTCAGCAATATCGAGACCCTGCCAGCCTTCAGGTATGATATTAACTTCTGTGACCTTTGTATTTGCATCATTTTCAAACTTATCTGCATTAAGGCTATCTACAGGAAGGTAGAGATTTACTCCTTTTTCTTTGGCTTTCCCTATTATCTTTAGTGCAAGGTCAAGTTTATCTTCCTCACATAGTGATTTTCCAATGCTGCCTCCCTGTGCTTTTACGAAGGTGTATGTCATTCCTCCTCCGATAATGAGGTTGTCAACTCTGTTGAGCAGGTTTTCAATAAGCATTATCTTATCGGATACTTTTGCGCCTCCCATTATTGCTGTAAATGGTTTCTGAGCATTATTTAGCACCCTGTCCATAGCAGCCAGCTCACTGTTAATAAGAAAGCCGAACATACGTTTATCTTCAGGATAGAAATCGACAATCACTGCAGTGCTCCCATGGGCCCTGTGTGCTGTTCCGAAAGCATCATTTACATAAATCTCTGCATACCCTGAAAGTCTCTTTGCAAATTCTTTATGTTTTACCTTCAGTTCTGCTTTTGCTGCTTTCCTCTCCTCGTCAGTTGCTGTATCAGGTAATACGGGTTTTCCCTCCTCCTCGGGATAAAACCTCACATTCTCCAGCAGTAACACCTCTCCCGTTTTCAGCTCTGCTGACATCCTGACCGCTGATTCACCAAGACAATCATCTGCAAAAAGGACTTTTTTTCGTAAATGTTTTTCCAGGACAGTAAGGACAGGCTTAAGAGAAAATTTTTCCATTCTTCCTTTCGGCCTTCCGAGATGAGACATCAGGATAGCACATCCTCCGTCATTTATTATCTTATTGATTGTAGGTAATGCACCTCTGATACGTGTATCATCGGTTACAACAAGTGTCTCTTTATCGAGAGGTACATTGAAATCTACTCTTACAATGGCTTTTTTATCTTTAAAATTGAAATCCTCAATCATTTTCATATTACATATTTTTTAATAGTTATTTTCATTTGCAAACCTACTTAATTTTAAATATAATCTTTGATAGTTACCGAACTAAATTAATTACAATCTACAATCAGGATCTCAAGATCAACTATTGAGATTCCTCATTTCTCCCTGACTGTAAACGTCAGGGATTCATTCGGAATTCCGAACGCCAGTGAGGAATCTCCCTCAATTACAACTGATTATATTTTATGAATCATTTCATCACGAATGTTTCGGCCGTGATGGTTGGAATCGAAGGCGGATTAAAAAAGAATAACTAATTTTGAAAAAAGTGATATCAATGAATTTTGCACAGATACCGGGGCATAAAGAAACAAAAGAAAAACTGATAAAATCCGTACATGAGGAGAGAGTGAGCCATGCCCAGTTATTCACTGGTCCTGAAGGATGTGGTTCTCTTGCCCTGGCCTTAGCTTATGCACGTTATGTCAGCTGTGAAAACCGAACACCGGATGATTCATGCGGTACATGTAAATCGTGTTTGAAATATGAAAAGTTGATCCACCCCGATCTTCATTTCGTCTTCCCTGTAATAAAGGATAAAAAAAATACGGAACCTGTCAGTGATATCTATATCGAGCAATGGAGAGAATTTGTAAAAGAATCACCATATTTTACACTTAACAGCTGGCTTAATTCAATTGATGTTCAGAATGCCCAGGGATTGATATTTGCATCGGAGGCAGGTGAGATTATAAAGAAGATCAATCTTAAGACTTTTGAATCGGATTTTAAGATAATGATAATATGGCTACCTGAAAAGATGCACCAGGCTACTGCCAATAAGCTATTAAAGTTACTTGAAGAGCCACCTGAAAAAACACTTTTTCTTCTTGTTTCAGATGAACCTGATAAACTACTGCCTACGATAATGTCAAGATGCCAGATGATAAAGATCCCCCGGTTCACAGATAATGAAATCAGGGAATTCCTTAAAACAAGGGCAGTGACTGGTGAAGATAAAATAGACGGGATAGCCAGGGTAGCAAACGGAAACATCATAAGAGCCATCGAACTTCATGAAAATGAGGATTCATCTCTGAATAAACTTGCCAGCTTTAAAAACCTGATGAGGTTTGCATGGAAACGTGACATTATTTCCCTCATAAACTGGTCGGAGGAAATGACTGCAACAGGACGGGAGGCCCAAAAGAATTTCCTCTCCTTTTCATTAAGACTACTGAGGGAAAATCTTATGCTTTCCCTTGATCAGAAAAAAAATGAACTCGTGTTTCTGTCAGGAGAAGAGGCTTCTTTCTCAGGTAATTTCCATCCCTTTATAACCCGGAAGAATATCTATTCCCTGTCTGGCGAGTTTAATCTTGCCTTCTCCCATGTTGGAGCCAATGGGAATGCAAAGATTATCTTTCTTGATCTTGCACTTAAAGTCACTCGACTGATTCGTTAAATAAGAAGTTTGAAATTGAAATTATGCCATTTATTCACTAATTTTGCGTTTTCTTTTGAAGCGTTGAACCTTTATGACA